>NZ_JAUBPR010000024.1:68022-69930 GCF_036700845.1 Microcoleus sp. S13_C5 | reverse complement strand
TATTTTTAAACTACGACTCATAAACGCACCATACAAGCTATCTCTCTATTATATGCAACTTCACATAAAATTGGTATAACACCGCCGAAGGAACAGTTTCCCCAACTTCAGTCACTTTCACGAATGCTAATTGGAATGTTGCACAAACAGTCACCGCAACGGGAGTTGATGATAATGTAGTAGATGGGAATAAAACCTATAACATTGTCACCGCCGCCGCTACCAGTAACGACCCTAATTACAACGGATTTAAGCCAGCCGATGTCGCGGTGACTAATACCGATAACGGCGTAACTCCCTTACCAGAAATTCAAGTCCTAAACGGAACAACAGATATAGTAGATGGTACTGCAAGTACGATCTACTTTGGCAGCGTCATAGTTGGCACGACTCTCAACAAAACCTTTACCGTGAAAAATCTCGGTACAGCAGATTTAAACCTCAGCAACCTTACCTTACCAACCGGATTTAGCCTAGTCGGAACCTTACCTGCAACAGTAGCCGCTGGCGGTACAACTAACCTGCAAGTTCAAGTAGATACGACATCCGCAGGAAATAAAACAGGTACGCTGCAATTGGTGAATGATGATAGTGACGAAAATCCCTTTGATTTCCCCATAGCGGCCAGTGTCACAACCACACCCTTACCAGAAATTCAAGTTTTAGACGGAACAACAGATATAGTAGATGGTACTGCAAGCGCGATCGACTTTGGCAGCGTCATAGTTGGCACGACTCTCAACAAAACCTTTACCGTGAAAAATCTCGGTACAGCAGCTTTAAACCTCAGCAACCTTACCTTACCAACCGGATTTAGCCTAGTCGGAACCTTACCTGCAACAGTAGCCGCTGGCGGTACAACTAACCTGCAAGTTCAAGTAGATACGACATCCGCAGGAAATAAAACAGGTACGCTGCAATTAGTCAATGATGATAGTGACGAAAATCCCTTTGATTTCCCCATAGCGGCCAGTGTCACAACCACACCATTACCAGAAATTCAAGTTTTAGACGGAACAACAGATATAGTAGATGGTACTGCAAGCGCGATCGACTTTGGCAGTGCATTAATTGGCGGCACTCTCAACAAAACCTTTACCGTGAAAAATCTCGGTACAGCAGCTTTAAACCTTAGCAACCCTACCCTACCAAATGGATTTAGCCTAGTCGGAACCTTACCTGCAACTGTCGCAGCCGGCGCGAGTGCTAATTTGCAAGTTCAAGTAGATACGACATCCGCAGGAAATAAAACAGGTACGCTGCAATTGGTGAATGATGATAATGACGAAAATCCCTTTGATTTCCCCATAGCGGCCAGTGTCACAACCGCACCATTACCAGAAATTCAAGTTTTAGATGGCACAACAGATATAGTAGATGGTACTGCAAGTACGATCTACTTTGGCAGTGCATTAATTGGCGGCACTCTCAACAAAACCTTTACCGTGAAAAATCTCGGTACAGCAGCTTTAAACCTCAGCAACCTTACCTTACCAACCGGATTTAGCCTAGTCGGAACCTTACCTGCAACTGTCGCCGCTGGCGGTACAACTAACCTGCAAGTTCAAGTAGATACGACAACAGCAGGAAATAAAACAGGTACGCTGCAATTTGTCAATGATGATAGCGATGAAAATCCCTTTGATTTCCCGATTTCAGCATCAGTCACAGCTACACCATTACCAGAAATCCAAGTATTAGACGGAACAACAGATATAGTAGATGGTACTACAAGTACGATCGACTTTGGCAGTGCATTAATTGGCGGCACTCTCAACAAAACCTTTACCGTGAAAAATCTCGGTACAGCAGTTTTAAACCTCAGCAACCCTACCTTACCAACCGGATTTAGCCTAGTCGGAACCTTACCTGCAACTGTCGCCGCTGGCGGTACAACTAACCTGCAAG
>NZ_JAUBPR010000024.1:0-67922 GCF_036700845.1 Microcoleus sp. S13_C5 | reverse complement strand
ACGACAACAGCAGGAAATAAAACAGGTACGCTGCAATTTGTCAATGATGATAGCGATGAAAATCCCTTTGATTTCCCCATAGCGGCCACAGTCACAACCGCACCAACTTCAACTCCAACTCCAACGCCGACACCTGCACCCGTACCCACACCAACGCCTGCACCCGTACCCACACCAACGCCTGCACCCGTACCCACACCAACGCCTGCACCCGTACCCACGCCAACGCCTGCACCCGTACCCACGCCAACGCCTGCACCCGTACCCACGCCAACGCCTGCACCCGTAACCACGCCAACACCTGCACCCGTACCCACGCCAACACCTGTTAACATTCCCGATACAGAGTGCATTTGCGATCGAATTGAGTATCCCAATCTCAACAAACCCAACGAACAAATTGATAATATTATCAATGATCGTCCCGGTCTTCTAATTGGCACTCCCAGAAACGACGCCTATTTTGGCAGCAACAGTCCCAATATCTTCGATGCTTTAACTGGGAACGACAATCTATTTGGTGGCGAATTTAAGGATATCTTCAACGGCAATGAAGACAATGACTTCATTGATGGCAACAAGGGAGACGATATCCTATTTGGTGGCAAAGGAAACGACATCCTTCTTGGTGGTTTGGGTGAAGATATTATCTTTGGGAATGAGGGCAACGACTCAATTAACGGCAAAGAAGATAATGACTTAATCTTTGGCAATCGAGGTAATGATTTTATCGACGGTGGCAAAGGAAACGATATCCTATTCGGCGGAAAAGCCCAGGATTTAATTCTAGGCAGCGAAGGCAATGATACTCTTTTCGGACAACTCGGAGACGATACTTTGTGCGGCGGTGCAGGAGATGACTTCCTCAGCGGCAACGAGAATAAGGATTTAATTGACGGCAGCGAAGGAAACGATACAATTTACGGCGGTGAAGATAATGACACCTTACTCGGCTGCGTTGGCGATGATTTCTTGTCGGGAGATTTAGGGAATGACAGCCTCATCGGAGGTTTGGGCAACGACACTTTTGTCTTAGGAGTCGATCGGGGATTCGATATAATCTCTGATTTTGTCAAAGGTCAGGATTTCATAGGATTGTCAGGAGGTCTGAGTTTTAACCAGTTAGAAATAAGTCAGAACAATAACAGCGCGCTGATTAAATTAAAGGGAAGTGGAGAAGTAATTGCTTCGTTAACCGGAGTCACCGCCAGCCTAATTGCTGTCAACGATTTCCGAACATTTTGATATCATGCCCGCTAAAATAACCGTTATAAGTTTGTAGTAACCACGTCCTTCTTCATAAAAGTATGAGGACTTCACTCCTCACTACCAACCACTTTTATCAGCCCGGTTCTAGCGGACATAATATCAACTTAAATAAACGCAGATGAATATAATGCCATCTGCGTTTATCTCCTTTCATCGGCAGTGATAAAATAGAATTGGCAAAAATAACCGGATTCTGTATAAACTCTTTATCTTAATTCTGCTTCTGCCTTCCAGTGACTAATTGCCCGATCGCCTTAACCGCAATACTGGGATGAAAAAGTACCGCAGGCGACTCAATCATGTGCAGAACTTCCAAAAATGCTTGACAAACTTTAGCATCTCCGACTAGCACTTTTAACACTAGATCCATGTAATCAATTGTCAGCCGCGTAGCAAGGTTTAGTTTTGCACCTATACTTCCGCGATAGCGGGAATCCTGACTGATGGCAAATGTCCAAGGAATTGTATGTAATTTTGCTAGTTTTTGTTGAAATTGTCGTGCAAAGCCTGTTAAATCGCCTTCTGGATACCGCTCTCTTTGCTTTTGCAAACATTCATCTAGCATCTGAGCATCCAGTGCAGCAACGGTCATTCCCTGGCCATAAACTGGGTTGAAAGCGCAAACTGCATGACCGATAACGGCCAAATTTTCAGGATAACGGGAGAGGCTTTCATAGTGTCGCAAACGGTTTTCTGTACCTCGATAGCTATAAATAGGTGTGATGGCTTCTGCGTCTTTTATCGCATGATAAATTGTCGGGGTTGGCAGACTGCGCGCAAATTCTACAAAACCTGCTTCGTCTGTGGGGGGATAATCGCGATCGCCCCCGGCGAAACCCACCAGCCAGCGATTGCCTTCGATCGGAAAAATTGCACCGCCACGGGTGCGGAACGGCGGTCCTGGTGATATAAATACTGGCGCTGTCTCTGAGAATTTACCGCTGCATTTATAGATGCGGGTGGCATAGCCGACAAAAGCATTGATAACGGTTTCTTGCGGAGGTTCCCAGCCCAAACTTTTCAACCATTGAGGCGTTTTGGAAACTTTGCCACCAGCATCGACTACTAAATCTGCATACAAATTTTCTGCATGGATCTTAGCCCGGTTGTGGCGATCGCGAAAACGTACCGATACGCCAGCAATCCCCGCGCGCGAGGCATTCGCCAGCAACCCCGTTACTGTACCTCCTTCGAGGAAATGCACGTTCGTATTTTCAGCCAAGCGGCGGCGAATTTGCCAATCAAGTAAATCGCGACTGAACATAATTACATCATTTAGATCCGGGCTAAATTGCGGGGCCCAACCTGCCGGACTAAACCACCCGATCGACCTCGGATCTAAACTAGGAGCACCAGCAGCTACCAGTTCGTTTTCCAAGCCGGGAAAAAACTCTTCGAGGATGATTTTCCCCCGATTTAAAAGGATGTGAAGATGACGAGATTGAGGAATCCCAGGGCGAGGTGCGGGTTTTTCTGGGAAAAAATCTCGTTCAACAATACTTACTCGGTCGAAGTGTTTTGCTAATACTCTAGAGGCCAACAGTCCTGCTAAACTGCCGCCAATAATAATTGCATGACTTTCTCGCTGCACTATCGAATCCCTTCAAAGCTAATTTGCTATCATTGGTAGATAAATTGTGAACAATTTGTCTGGGCTTCTGTGCCGACTTTTAATATCGATCGACCAAAGATTTTCCTCTGCAATTATTTTAATCCGACTTACCCTTACTACCATCTCGGATGCGCCGCCGCGCACCTTACTGATAACGAAGAACTAATAACTTAACAACTGCCAATTTACATACCACAAATATTCCTAAAGTGACAGCCGGCCGCAGACATATTTCTACACTTCCAACTGTAGGGGGATGCTTTAGCTCGTCAATAAGGCGATGCTTGCCATTGGGGGCATAAGTCTAAAACTATACATTGGTTAACTTGCGCCAATGAGCGCGCACCCACTCCTTTACGAGGAATATACTATGTATCAAAATTTGCCAATAAATCCACAACTGTATAACATCGGGTTCTGGCTGGCCCAAGTGCCAGTAGAGCAGACTACAACAACAAACAGAGTAGAAGACGCAGCACTCCTTTATTCCGGGCCGCAATTTTTTATCGCCTTGATAGCTGGAGTGGTACTCGCCTGCGCTTTCCAACTCTTGCTAACAAATTTATCAGTAGCCGCGGGTCTTTCGTACATGGGACAATCCCACGACGATGGCCACCACTCAGATAGCGGCAGCCCCCCAGTCCGCCACATCGGCCGAAAGGTAGGTACTTGGACGCTAGTCACCGTCACCATCGCTTTATTCTTTGCTTGCTTGCTAGCAGTTAAGCTTAGCTTGATTAGCAGTCCCGGTTTAGGTGCGATCGTCGGTTTAGTCGTGTGGGCAACCTATTTCTCCATGCTTGTTTGGGTGAGTTCCACCACCGTCGGTTCCTTGATCGGTTCCGTCGTCAACACCGCCACATCAGGCTTTCAAGCGATTGTCGGCACCGCAGCCTCTGCCATCGGCGCCAAAGCAGCCAGCAACCAAGTCGTCGCCACAGCCAAAGCAGCAGCAGCAGCAGTGGGCCACGAACTAGGTAGCGCGATCGACCCTACAAGCTTGCGCGAAAACGTCGAAGACTACATCCAAAGCCTCAAACCGCCCGAATTAGACATCAAAGGGATGCGTAGCGAGTTTGAAAAATTGCTCAACGATCCCCAACTAAAAACCATTGCAGCCGAAAACTTGCCCAATCTCGATCGGCAAACTCTCGTAGATTTAGTAAGTTCGCGATCGGACTTATCAAAACGCGACGTAAACCGGATTGTAGACCAACTTCAAGATGCTTGGAAACAAGTAGGAAAACAAGGGCAGCAATCAGACGGCATCGCCCAATTAGTAGACTATCTCAAATCAGCCAAATCGGGAGATTTGGTCTCAGATAAATTGGCAAGTAGGGTAGAAAAAGCCCTCAGCAATCTGGGCGGTCAAAATTCTGGACAGAACCCGACCATGATGTCCCAAGCAACGACAATGGCAGTCAATGCTTTAATGGGAATAGTATTGGGTCGCACGGATATTTCTGACTTGGATCTTGAAAAAGTAGTCGGTCAGCTCAAAGAAGCTAAAGACAAAGTTACCCAGCAAACTGATAAAATTACCGCTCAAGTCAAAGGCGAGCCCGTAACTTACAGCCCAATTCGTGCCGACGTAGAAAACTACCTACTCAACACTTATTCGTGGCAGATGAACCCGCAAGCGATAGAGCGCCAATTTCGGGACGTTCTCTACGATCCTACAGCAGATCCAGGAACTGTGCGCCGCGAATTAGAAAAACTAAAACAGTCTAATTTTGCCGAAATCCTGGCTAGTAGAGGCGTTTTTACTCAAGACAAAATTAAACAAATTTCCCAGGAATTAGAAGCGATTAGACAGCGAGTTTTACAAACCGTGATCTTTGCCGAGGAGCAAGAAAAATCTCGCGATTTGCAGTGGCGGGTGGAAACTTATTTGAAGCTGACGCCGAAAGAGGAACTGACAGCAGCAGGTATCGGGAGCGATTTCAAAAAAATATTAGAGGATTCCGATGCTAGTTACGAACAGTTGCGCGATCGGCTTTCTCCTTACACCCGCGATAGTTTTGTGCAAATTCTCCGCGGTCGCGAAAACTTCGGATTCCAGGAAGTAGAACAGATTGTTCAAGAGTTAGAAAGGACGCGAGATGTAGTTTTAGCAGATTCTAAAGGTCTGCAAGAAGCAGCGCAAGCCCGACTAGATAACCAGTGGCAAAGAGTGCAAGAATACTTGAAGTCTACGGGCAAAGAAGAACTCAATCCCGAAGGCATCAAGCGCGATTTGAAAACGCTGCTGGATAACCCAGAAGCGGGAATGTGGGCCCTGAGAGCTAGAGCTTCTAGGTTCGATCGCGAAACTTTGGTAAAATTGCTATCTCAGCGGAAAGACCTCAGCGAAGACCAAGTAAATCAGCTTCTCGACAGCGCCGAAGAAACTTGGCACGGCGCACTGCATGCGCCACAAAAGTTGGCAGAAAAAGCTAAGGATCAGTACGACCAAACCACAACCGCCCTTGCAGATTACCTCCGCAATACTGGCAAATCAGAACTCAATCCTGAAGGGATTAAGCGGGATTTGACAAAACTGCTGGAAAATCCTAAAGAAGGAGCTTTAGCGCTGCGTGGCCGCCTGTCTCAAGTCGATCGCGATACTTTGGTAAAACTGCTTTCTCAGAGACAAGATTTGAGCGAGGAACAAGTCAATCAAATTATCGACCAAGTGCAGGAAACCCTTGGTTCTATTGTGAAAGCGCCGCGCCGTTTGGCAAAACGGGTGCAAAGCCAAGTGCAAGATTTTCAGAGTGTTTTAGAAGATTATTTGCGTAATACGGGCAAGGATGAATTAAATCCCGAAGCCATCAAGCGCGACTTGCAACTGCTGCTGCACGACCCGAAAGTCGGCGCTTACAGTTTGGGCGAGCGTTTGTCACACATCGATCGAGCTACAGTTGTTTCTCTGCTGTCTCAGCGGCCGGATATTTCTGAAGCAGAAGCCAATCGCATTGTCGATGGCATTTTGTCGGTGCGCGACGAGTTCGCACTGCAAATTCAGAAAATACAGGAGGGTATTCAGTCGGTAATTGACGGGATTCTCGGAAAAATTCGGGATTACCTCAATTCGCTCGATCGCCCAGAACTAAACTACGAAGGCATTACGCGGGACGTGCGGAAGTTATTTGACGATCCGCAAGCCGGATTTGACGCTTTGCGCGATCGGCTGGGTCATTTCAATCGCGATACTTTAGTAGCACTAATGAGTTCCCGCGAGGACATTTCCGAAGCAGATGCCAACCGCTTGATCGACCAAATTGAAAGAAGCCGCAACAGCGTCTTGCAAAGAGCAGAACGCTTGCAGCAAGAGGCGCAGCTTCGCCTCGAAAGCATCAAACTGCAAGCCGAAAAACAAGCGGAAGAAACCCGGAAAGCAGCAGAAGTTGCCTCTTGGTGGCTGTTTTTCACGGCTCTTTCCTCGGCCGCAGCAGCAGCAGGCGCCGGTGCTTTAGCCGTCATCCGATAAAAAAGACTCAAGTTGCGATCGGATTGCAGATAGTGCCTGATATGAGTTTCTACTGATATCAGGCACTAATGTTAGTAAAGGATTTGATCGGGGAGTGGGAACTGGTTTTTATTAATTTGTTGGTCCTGTTGAATAATGTTATGGTAAACCCGTTCCTACCCGTTTGTTGAGGATTGTGCAAACTGTGAATTTATAAATCTTAATTAGCAGTTTTGATTAATTCAAAATAGAAAAGTGAAAAACTGATTTTTTTGATTGTTTTATATTTTATTTGCAGATGTAATAAATAAAAAGTCGCCGGATATTCATTGCCTCTGCTATGACAATTTTTGAACGCGGTTCAGGCTTCCAGGCTGGATAGGCTTTTAGGCTTATTCCACTACTCCTGCCAGGATTGCTATAGAAGGACAAAAATAAAAAAAACAGCTATGGGAATGAGAACCTTTTGGTAGACAAAACCCGGCGCGCCAGTCCGCTCTCCCCTCAATATTTTTTAGGTACAATAATAGTGAGGCTTCTCAACCCAGCACGCCTGTTATACCAACCGCCCGCCGCCCTGGCTGCGTCAGTATCAAACGCGAACTGTTTTGAGTTCGATCGCCCGTTTCTTTTGAAGATGCCGAGCGTCAGGTTATAACTTGTAGGTCATAGGTTGTGCATAATAGGGAACTAAAGCTGTGAAAATACTACACTGACTGTGGGGGGCAACATACCGGATACCTTGGAAATACCAAGGGCTTTGCCAAGTCACCCCAGAACAGTCCAAATACGCAGGCCCTGCGATCGCCAATGCTAAACAACCTAAGTCTCAAACCTCTCCTGGCTAGTTGCCTAGTAGCACCGTGAGGAGGGCGACGCCATGCAACTCCGAAAAAAAACACTATTAATCATCGGTGCAGCGCTGATCAGCCTGATTGTGGTTCTATATGCCACTGCATCAACTATTTTGCTGCATGATTTTCACAACCTGGAGGCACAGTACGTCCGCCAGGATGTCGCACGGGCTTTGGACGCATTAGATGATGACTTGTCGAATTTAGACACCAGCGCCCAAGATTACGCCGAGTGGGACGATACTTACTCTTTCGTCGAAACACGGAACGAAAATTTTGTCAAGTCAAATTTCGTCGATTCGACATTTATTTACTTAAGACTAAACTTATTGGTGCTGCTGGACTCCAACGGGAAGACGATCTTCAGCAAAGGTTTCGACCTTAAATCCCACACCGAAATCCCGATTCCCGAAAGCTTAAAACAGCACTTGACCGAAGCGCTACTAGACTCATCGACAGTCGATGGCGATCGCCCCGTCGCCAAAACAGGCGTCCTCACCCTGCCAGAAGCCAGACTGCTGATTGCCGCCAAGCCCATCTTCAACAGCAACGCCCAAGGCCCGTCGCGGGGGACGCTGATCTTGGGACGCTACCTCGACAGCAGCGAAATCGGTTTGCTTTCAGAACTCACTCACCTGTCCGTGGATTTTAGATTGCCGAGTTTAGATTTTAAAGTGGGAGCCGCGAACTACTCCGGGCACAGCGCCAAGGCGATGGCTCGATCGACGCAGGAGTTGGAAAATGTCAAACTCAAAATTTCCAACCTCAAATCAGCAGAAATTTTAGTCGAGCCACTCAGCGACACCTTAGTCGCAGGATACGCCCTGATTCGCGACATCCACGGCAACCTAGCGCTGCTGCTGCGAGTGGAGACACAGCGCATCATCTACGGCCAAGGTCAGGCTACCTTGGAGCTGTTTACCTTATCAATACTCGCAGTAGGTTTAATATTTAGCGCCATCACCCTGCTGTTGCTAGAAAAATTAGTCTTGGCGAGATTGGCTTCCTTGAGCACCAGCGTCAGCAACATCGCAGCCAACGGCGACCCAAGCTTGAGAGTTGATATGGCCGGAGCAGATGAACTCGCAAGCTTGGCCGACGGCATCAACCGAATGCTAGAAGCATTGGGCAATTCTCAAGTCGAACGTAATGAAAGCGAAGACCGCTATCGGTTGATGGCCGAAAACTCAACCGACATGATCACCAGACACGACCCCAAAGGCGTGTTTATTTACGTCTCCCCCGCCAGCCGCGCTTTGCTGGGATACGAACCTTCGGAACTCATCGGCCGCGTCCCCAAGGATTATTTTCACCCCGACGATTTAGAAACCATTGCCAAAGCTCACTGGAAAGTCCTGGCGCTCCCAGTTACTTACACCGTCAGCTACCGCATCCGCCGCAAAGACGGCAAATACATTTGGTTTGAAACCACCGGCCGCACGATCAGTGATCCCCAAACCGGCGAAGTCCAAGAAATTATCGGCATTTCCCGCGACATCAGCGTGCGGAAGCAAACAGAACAAGAACTGCGAGAAAGCGAAGCTGCAATCAAAGCTTTGTACCAAGTGACTTCGGCTCCCCGTACAGACCCGCTCAACCACCTCTCTACCTTTGATTTGCGCCTCCAAGAACTGCTGGCAATGGGATGTCGGCATTTAGGCCTGTCCGTGGGAATTTTGTCCTGCATTCAAGGCGACAACTATCAAATAATGGCTGTGGAGTGTCCCGACGGGTCGATCGTCAAAGACCAAATCTATGATCTGGAAAAAACTTTCTGCGTCGCTACGTCAATGGCAAAAGAACCGATTTACTTTGAGTCGGTGCGATTTTCTGGTTTTTCCTTCAACAGCGACGATCGAGCCTTCCCCATCGAAGCTTACATGGGCATTCCCGTCACGGTGGGAGGTGAAGTTTACGGCACTCTGTGCTTCTTTTCTCCGACTCCTGTAACAGAACCGTTCCGAGTTGTAGACAGAGAGTTGGTGAAACTGATGGCTCAGTGGGTGGGAAGCGAACTCGAACGTCAGCAAACAGACGTAGATTTGGCAAAAGCTCGCGATCAAGCACTGGCGGCGACTAGAGCCAAAAGCGAATTTTTAGCCACCATGAGCCACGAAATTCGCACTCCGATGAATGGAGTCATCGGCATGACCGGTTTGCTGCTGGATACCCCCTTAACTCGCGAACAGCGCGATTTTGTAGAAACTATCCGCAGCAGCGGCGATGCCTTGCTGACGCTGATCAACGATATTCTAGATTTCTCGAAAATAGAGTCGGGCAAATTGGACTTGGAGGAACATCCGTTTGACATCCGCACTTGCATTGAGGAATCTCTAGACTTGGTAGCTGCCAAGGCGGCACAAAAAAAACTGGAAGTGGGTTACTTGATCGATCGTACAGTACCAACAACGGCGATCGGCGATAGCACCCGCTTGAGGCAAATTTTAATCAACTTGCTCAGTAATGCTGTTAAATTTACCGACGCTGGAGAAGTGGTGGTTGCCGTGACTGCCAAAAAGATTTCAGTGTCAACGGCTAACGCAAAAGAACCGTCATTAATTGCGGGCGAACCGATAGCAATTAACCCAGCATACGAAATACATTTTGCGGTCAAAGATACCGGTATCGGCATTCCGAGCGCTCGCATGGATCGGCTATTTAAATCTTTCAGCCAGGTTGATTCTTCAACGAGCCGGCAGTACGGCGGTACCGGATTGGGTTTGGCAATTAGTAAACGTTTGGCCGAAATGATGGGCGGCCGGATGTGGGTGGAAAGTATGGGTAGTGTGGCGGGCAATCCTCCTGCCGATTTTAGATCATCGGCAGTTTTTGATTTGGGATGGGCAGAATCTTGCGAAATTGCCGAAAAATATGGCTATGGCAAATCTGTACTGAACAACAAGCCGAGCGGCCAAAATACGAAATCAGTTGGCTCTACTTTTTATTTCAGCACGATCGTTTCTGGCTGCAAGAATTCCTTACCAGTTAACTTGAGCAATTCTCAACCTGAATTAGCTGGCAAGCGAGTCTTAATTGTTGATGACAATGCTACCAACCGCAGAATTTTGACTCTCCAAGCTCAGTCTTGGGGAATGGTGGCTAGGGCTTCAGATTCGGCTCGTTTGGCTTTAGATTGGCTGGCTGCTAATGAGATGTTTGACTTGGCAGTTTTGGATATGCAAATGCCGGAAATGGACGGGTTGGCTTTAGCAGCGCAAATTCGCCGGTATCCTGATTGCGAAAAGTTGCCGTTAGTGATGCTAACTTCGATCGGCAGGCAAGAAATTAACCCCCCTGCTAGGGAGATGGATTTTGCGGCTTTTTTGAATAAACCCATCAAACAATCTCAGCTTTACAATGTTTTAATCAATATTTTTGGAGAACAGACAACGGAATTTAGAGGGCAGCGCACCAGCGGGGCTTTCTTGCAAAGCATACCCATGCTGGCTGAGAACTTACCCCTGCGGATTCTGTTGGCTGACGATCATTTGGTGAATCAGAAGGTGGCTTTGCAAATTTTACAGCGGATGGGGTATCGCGCGGATGTCGCGGGAAACGGTATCGAAGTGCTCGAAGCTTTGCGCCGCCAGCCTTACGATGTGGTGCTGATGGATGTGCAAATGCCGGAAATGGACGGACTGGAAACTACCCGCCGCATCCGGGAGCAATTTTCAGCAGATTTAACTTTAGAAAATCCCACGGGAGAATCAGAAGTTTCCGCAACAGATGAGCAATCTAATAATGGAAAATCCCGAATCGAAAATCGAAAATCGACTGACGAGGAATCTAACAATCGAAAATCGAAAATCGAAAATCGAAAATCGACGAGGCCTTGGATTGTGGCGATGACAGCAAATGCGATGCAGGGTGATCGCGAAGAGTGTATGGCTGCGGGGATGGACGACTATTTGAGCAAGCCGATCGCAATTGACCAGTTGGTGCGAGCTTTGATCGCGTGTAAATCTCGATCGAACTCTGCATTCGATCGTCTGCAGCCTATTGTTTGTTTGGATACCCCGGCGGAACAGATCGAAGAAACGAGTGAATTACAAGTGCCATCAAATGTGGCTGTTGGGGGAAATCCACAACTGACAATTTCCAATTCGCCGGCAGTGGTCGATTGTGGTGCATCAAATCTCGATCGGGCTTTGTCAGAGAGGCACGATTCCCTGAGTGCCAACATTATAGAGGGACTGCGAGAAGTGGAAGCTTTGGACGAGGTGATCGAGATTTACCTCGAAACAGCTCCCGAACTGCTGCGAGGCATCTCTATGGCTCTGAGCAACGCCGATCCGCTGGCTTTGCGGCGATCGGCTCATTCTTTAAAGTCGATTAGCGGTACTCTCGGTGCTTTTCGCTTGTTTGAGCTGTGCGAGGAACTCGAAATCATGGGCCGCATGGGAACGAATGCTAACCAGCCTTTACCTGATCCGGCCTGCGCGCTTTTAGAACAGGTTGAGGCGGAGTATCAAAGAGTTGAAGTGGCGTTAAAAATAGAAATGCAGTCTGTGGATTGTTAGCGGTTAGATCCTGTCCGATTGATTTCTCATAAATTCAAGTCCGCTTCGGGTAAGGCTGCCCATCTGAAGCAACAGTAGACAATCGAAAGTTATCTCTCTCACCCCAAGGAGGGGACTGTTAACTATTAACTTACTTTTTAGTTACCAAAACCCAATCGTCCGCTGTTTTGACAATCTCAGCATTCTGCAAACCTAAATGTTTTAAAACAGGTTTTTCTAACAAAAAATAAGGTTGAGGAAGAGTTTGCCATTTCTGTTTGAGCGTCGGCGCGTCCGCGACAATAACTTGGCGTTGACTATAAAAATTCAGCGATGGACGGCCCAAGCGGTGAGAAGTAAACACCTGTTGACCGGCCGGAGTTCCTGTGCGGACAATTTCGGCGATCGGCTTAACAGGATAATCCTCTGCCAGTTCCCAAACCCAGTTATCTGAAGCCACCAATACCAACAGCGTCAGGTAAGTTCCCCAAATTAAAACTAATATAAACTGCCGGTCTTTGCGGTGCAGCAAAACGGCCGCCATTGTCATTGTCAAAGCTAGAAACATCAGCATTAACTGCAAATCTCGCTGGGGAGGCACAATATATTTTCCAATTTGCACTAAGCCACTGAAGTAAATGCAGCCGACAACACCAACTACAGCCAGTATTGCGAAAATCGCGGGATGAGGCAACAAAGAAATAGCATCAAAACGTTCTTCTGCTTCCTCTGTGAGCGGCTCTGGCGGCAGCCACAGTTGCTCCCAAACTTCAGCGATATAACTGCCAACAGCAAGAGCAAAAGCTGGATAAATTGGCAAAACATACCACGGCAATTTAGTAGTCATCACAGAAATAGCCAGCAGATATACTCCAGTCCAAACCAATACTAATTTAGACCCAGGAAAACTGCGATTTTCCCAACTCAGACGCAGCCCTTGTAGCCAAAATAACTGCCACGGCCAAGCTAATTTAAAAATTTCTAAAAGATAATACCAAGGCGGGCCTCTGTGACTGCTCACAGGTTCCGAAATGCGCCGGAAAGATTCGTTAACTAAATTAGCGTGGATGAAATATTGGCCATAGTGCAGCCATTGGGCAAAATACCAAGCAGCCACTGGCAATGTTCCGATCGCCAATCCGCCCCAAAGATACCCAGAAGAGAGGAGTCGCGGGGTATCCCAAACCAAAAAAATACAGCCAACAGCAGCCAACAGCAGCCCCAACATCACGCCCTTAGTCAGGCAAATGAGTCCGAACCCAATCCCCGCGCCCAAAGCGTAGCGCAAATCCCGGCGCGATCGCAGCAAACACCACATCGCCGCCAGCAAAAAACACAAAACCGCCCCATCCAACATCGCCAAACGTCCATGCCGCACCACCGGTAACAACGTCAGATAAACGAGGGCAGAAAAAATGGCGATCAAACGCGGAGGAAACAACTCCCTGCCAATGGCGTAAAGCAACGGCACTGACGTGGCTGTCAGCATCGCCGGTACCAACCTCGCCGTCAATTCGCTGACACCGCCTGCTGCAAAACACAGCCCGATTAGCCAGTGTACCAGCGGCGGTTTGTTGAAATAAGGCATTGAGTCGATCGTCGGATACAGCCAATTTAAGTTGCCACGCCAAATTTCGCGACTTACCTGCGCTGCAATGCCTTCATCCCAATCCCGCAAAGCCACGCCGCCCAGATTCAGCCCGAAAATCAGCACTGCAGCCAACAGAAAAGCCAGCATCCACACTTTGTCTGTAAAGCTGTCATTCCAGCGATTTTTCGGTTTGCGGCTTAGGAATGGAAAGATTTCTGACATAACTTAAGAGAGTTTTGAGCGTCCCAAACTGAAGGTAAACTTAGAAAGCAGTTATTTGCGACTAGGAAAATACCATGAACTTGCCTGTAATTATAGATATTATCATTGGCTTAGTCTTTATCTACCTGACGTTAAGCTTGCTAGCTTCGGAAATTCAGGAACTGATTGCTACTGTTTTGCAGTGGCGGGCGGAACATTTAAAGAAGTCGATCGAAGTGCTGATTTCGGGCGGCAGCGAAGGCGCGAAAGATCCCCTGCAATTTAAGCGAGTCGGACAGTTGGCTCATTCGATTTACGCCAATCCGATTATCAAAGATTTGAATCAGGGCGCGAAAGGGCTTTTATCAGAGGGATTCCGTTCTGTTACGCACCGCATGGGACATTTTTACCACGGAGTTACGGGTACTAAAAATGTTTTCGGCAATAAATCCAGTGGGCCTTCTTATATTCCAGCCGAGTGTTTTTCGGCTAGCCTTTTGGAGACTTTAAAGGTTTCTAGTTTGCTCAGCTCTATCTCTAAAACCCGATTGGAAAGATTTAAAGATTTACAATTAGCACAAATTCAACAGATTGGAGAAAATCTGAGTTTGCCGGATGCTACTAAACCGATTATTAAGCAAGAATTTAGGTGGCTGACTGCGGAATTAAATCGAGTTGTTGAAGATTATCACAACAATTTAGCAAGTTTGAACAACAGCTTAGATCGAATGTCGGAAAAGCTAGGATTTTATATTAAGGATTCTCAGGTTTATCTACCAGAAACCGAGCTAGCAGGGAGAGAATTTCAGAGGCAGATGGCATTTGTCAAGGCTCGTTTTGACAGCAAAACTGAGCGGGTGGCGCTACTGGGGCAACTGCAACCGAGTTTCAGCAATCTGTTAAATACGGTTAAAAAAAGTCAAGATACGGTAGCAGAAATTATAGATCTCAAAGAGGAGACTCCAATTTATCAACAAATTCAAGAAACCTTGGACAGTATGCCAGAATCTTTGAAACGCAGCCTTTATATTTTAGCGCAGCGCGCTGAAAAAGGCGGCGGAGATACTCAAGAGCAGTTGCAGCGGTTTCAGAAAGAAATTGAAATTTGGTTTGACCAATCGATGGAGCGTGCTTCTGGTGTTTACAAGCGGAATGCCAGAGGGGTAGCGATTTTGCTCGGAACTGCGATCGCGGTCGCTGCTAATGCTGATACCATTAATATTATTAATCGGTTGTCGAAGGATTCGATGTTGCGATCGACTGTTAATTTGTACGCTGAGCAGTTGGTGGCAAACAATGCTAAGACTAAATCAAATAATTTAACCAGTCTGACAAAAGTTCAACAGGATGTCGATCGAGCTTTGGATCAGGTAGCTCTGCCTTTTGGATGGAGCGAACAGAACAGGTTAGAACGAGATAGGCAGGGGAATTTATTGTGGTCGGCTTTGATTGCGAAATTGTTTGGTTGGATATTGAGCGGCCTAGCTATTTCTATGGGGGCTGCTTTTTGGTTTGAGGCGCTCAACAAGATTATTAATATTCGCAATGCAGGGAAAAAACCGCCATCTTCCACAGAATCTTGAATGGTGCAGTTGCGAGGCCAATTAACTAACTGTCATACCCTTTTAGATTTTAGATGGGGAAATGACTGAAGACTATCAAGGTTTGAAGCATGGGCTGACAGTTGGAGTCTTTTTTGAAAGTGGTATCACGGATAGGATATCGGATCGATCGGTAATTTCGCGTTTGCCGGAAGTAAGGGAAAATACGCAGAATATAAATTCCGTGCGATCGCGGATGGCAGTGCTGCAGAAATAGGGCAAACTAATAGATAGGTTACAGAAGAATGGGCGAAACAAATAAGGTCGCTGGCAGTTTCAGAAGCTCTGACTCCAAGGCTGTATCTACCGCTAAACACACTTTTGGAGGACGGAATATGTTGACTTCTTTAAGGGAAACGACTCGCGCCTCGGAATACGCAAATCCCCCATCCAAAAGCTTTGTATTCAAGGACTCCAGCATCAATGAAGGTGGATATTTTGTTTCCAGAATTTTGATTGGGGCATCTGACTGCATCGAGAAAATTACCTCGGTACTTCAAAAATCTGCCTCTATCCTTAGAGAGATTGACAAAGTTGGCTCGACTTCTGACGGCCGATCGGGTCAACTGCAATTAGGCTTTGTTATCCTCAGTTCAGATTACCTAGAACCATACAAAAGTCAATTGCCAAAATCGCACAGTTCCCTGACTCAAAACAGGAGACTTGGTTCGTGTTATGCCGATCGATATAGTGATACACTCAGCAACGGCGGTGGGCGCGATCGACAGTTTGCTAATTAAGGAGAGTGATTTCATGGAGAGTGTGGAACGTACCGAGGGCGACTGGATCGAATGCAATTGTAATTAGTGACGCAGGCGCGATCGCAATCAAGGATTTCGATCTGACTCAATCTGCAATCAGATCAACTCCCGCTGAATAATTTGAATCACGTTTGTAGTGAGGTGGGCCGTCCTCACAGTGTCGGTAGCACCCCATAAGCAAATTGATTTCTAGCGATGCGTTCCACTTAATATTAGATTGTTTTGACTGTTAGTAAATGCGACCAAACCTCCTGGTAATCAGTATTTGGGTGTATCGCAAACTACCAAATTCAAAGCATATAGAATTATTCAAAATCTACATAATGCAGTTTTCCCTTGGATGAAATACAGCTAGGGAAACTCTAGTGCATTGTGCCTATACGTAAAATCTCACACTCACAGAAAAACTACTAAATATAATTAAGAGGAGTTATTCTGGGGGAAATTACCTCCACCATTTCCGACTACCTGAAATCAGGCTACTCCTAGCCCAATAAGGTCGAAAAATTTTGATTGTACAACCTAGATTAATTTATTTGAATAGGCGCGATAAAAGTTGTAATATATTCCCATTGGTAGAGGCAAAAATTTCCCTTGTGGTCAATATGGAACAGGTAAATGTGGCTCAAAATAAATCAATAAAAATATTTAAAAAAGTGCACCATGTCTCAATTAGGTGTTAAGATTTAATGAAATAAGCCTGATGAGATAACTTCGGGGTGTATCTACTAATAATGCCCTTAATGGAGTCTCCAATATGAGTTCTACATTCGCTCAAGTTAACTCACAATCTTCTTTTGAAAAACTGCCCCTGCGCTCGTTAGTCTTCATTGACTCCGGCGTGGAAGATTACGAGTCACTTACAGCGGCAGTGCTGCCGGGACAGCAGGTAGTAATACTCGATCGCACCAAAAACGGCATCGAACAAATCACCTCTGAAATTGAAAAATATGCCTCTACTAACGGGGCAATAGACTCGGTTCACATTATTTCTCACGGCAGTTCTGGCAGCCTACAATTAGGCAATACCGCTCTGGGTTCAGATAACATAGAGCAATACAAAAGCCAGTTGGAAAAGTGGCAAACTTCACTAGCCCCACAAGCAGACATCATGCTGTACGGCTGCGATGTAGCAGGCGGTACAGGTGCTAATTTCGTCGATCGATTCAGTCAATTAACCGGGGCTGACGTTGCGGCATCCACCAACACAACTGGCCGTGGCGGCGACTGGAATTTAGAATTTGCTAAGGGCCCAATTGAATCTCCCTTAGCCTTGCAGCCAGAGGCTATGGCAAGTTACCAAGGTAATTTAGCTACGATCGTAGTAGCCAACAATAGCGATAGCGGGCCCGGTTCATTAAGGGCTGCGATCGCCACCGCTGTTGCCGGTGATACAATTACCTTCGCTCCAGGTTTAGCCAGCCAAACCATTACTCTCACCAGCGGTCAACTCGATATTCCAGTTGGCAAAAACATCACCATTGACGGCGCCGCCGCACCAGGTTTAACCATCAGTGGCAACAACGCATCCCGCGCCTTTTTTGTCAATGCCAACGTTGCGACTGCTACTAATTTTGTGGTCAAAAACCTCATTATTACTAACGGCAAAACTACCGATAGAGGTGGCGCGATCGGCACAACCGACGAAGTAAACCTCACAGTAGACAATGTTCAGTTCAACAACAACGTCGCCGATAAAGGTGGTGGCGCAATTTTCGGTAATTTCAACAATACTCTGACTGTTACCAACAGTAAATTCAACGGCAACGTAGCCACCGCAGCTAACGATGAACGTGGTGCAGGTGCGATCGGCTTTTTGAGTTTCAAAACTTTTACAGTCACCAACAGCGACTTCACCAACAACAAAGGAATTAACGGCGGGGCGATTAACAGCCTTCAAGGTAAGTTAACCATTGACAACTCGCGATTCATCGGCAACGACACCACCGCAGCCGTTTACGCAACAGGCCAAGATAATCCGTTTTTAAGGGGTTTTGGCGGCGCAGTTTACACAGACAGAGCCAGCAATCCGAGCGAAGCTTCCGGCACAATTAAGATTACCAATAGCGTATTTCAAGACAATAAAGGTCGAGGTGAAGGCGGAGCAGCTTATCTGTTCACCGGCAGCCAAGACAAGGTTATTTTGGAAAAGAGCACCTTCCAAAATAACGAAATTCTGGCGCTACCCAACGGTGGAAATGCTGGAAACGGTGGTGGGGTAACGATTTTGAGCGACAGCACCAACCAGGGATTGACCATTACCAACACCACCTTTGCGGGCAACAAAGCCGGCAATCAAGGTGGCGGCCTGTGGATGCGAAATGCCCCTACTACGATTACTAACAGTACGTTTTCTGGCAACTCCACGGCGTTTGCTGCTGGTGATTACAACAAACTCGGCGGTGCAATGACTCTTGGTGCACCCACAACCATTCTCAACACGACGATCGCCGATAATTCTGCCGGCTGGGTTGGTGGAGGTATCTTCGCCGATGCCAATAATGTCACCCTCAAAAACACGATTCTTTCCAACAATACAGCGGCTAACGGAGGAAACCCTTGGGGCATTCAGCAACACGTCACCGCCCAATATAGCGATCAAGGAGGGAATTTTCAGTGGCCGGCCAAAAACCCCAATGACGGAAGCGATTTCAATGCGACGGCAAGTGTGACGATCGCAGACCCCTTACTTGGCCCTTTGCAAAACCTCAACGGCGCTTTAGTCAGGCCGCTGCTGATAGGAAGTCCGGCAATTGATAAAGGGATTGCCACCGGCGCACCCGCTACGGATCAGCGCGGCGTGACTCGCCCTCAGGATGGCGACAGCATTCCAGGTGCGATCGTGGACAGCGGCTCTTTTGAATTGGGAGGTAGTGTCGTCCCGGTGCCAACTCCGACGCCCGCGCCAACTCCGACGCCCGCGCCAACCCCAACTCCCACACCGACGCCCGCGCCAACTCCGACGCCCGCGCCAACTCCAACTCCCACACCGACGCCCGCGCCAACTCCGACGCCCGCGCCAACTCCAACTCCCACACCGACGCCCGCGCCAATTCCGACGCCCGCGCCAACTCCAACTCCCACACCGACGCCCGCGCCAACTCCGACGCCCGCGCCAACTCCAACGCCCGCGCCACCCCCAACTCCCACACCAACTCCGGCGCCAATTCCAACTGAAACTCCCACACCAACTCCGGCGCCAACTCCGACTCCACCAACACCGACTCCGACGCCCGCGCCGACTCCGACTCCAACTCCGACGCCCGCGCCGACACCAACGCCCGCGCCGACTCCAACTCCAACTCCGACGCCCGCGCCGACGCCCGCGCCGACACCGACGCCCGCGCCGACACCAACGCCCGCGTCTACTCCAACTCCGACACCGCCTCAGGTGCCGACACCAACTCCCGCACCCACGCCAACTCCGGCGGCAGATGATTGCCTACTCAATAGCCTCAACCCCCCGCAACTAGATCCTGCCACCATCACCCCCAACCCCGTCCAACAAACTATCAACGGCGGCGAGGGTAGCGATTTCATCATGGGCGGTGGCATCAACGAGTCAATTAACGGACAAGCCGGCAACGATACTCTCTACGGCATGGGTGGCAATGACAACATTGACGGCGGTGCAGATAACGACTCAATCTTCGGCAATGGAGGCAGCGATTTCATCTCTGGCGGCGCTGGCAACGATACCATCTACGCTGGCAAAGATCCTGACACTGTTGTCGGTGGTGAGGGCGACGACTTGTTGAGAGGAGATTTAGGCAATGATACAGTTGCCGGCGGCGTTGGCAACGACAGCATTTTCGGCGGTAAAGATGACGATATCTTGCTGGGCGAAGATGGTGACGACTACATTTTAGGCAACTTAGGAAATGACACAATTAATGCTGGAAACGGCAACGATATTGCCTTTGGCAATGAAGGTGCAGACCTGATTTTTGGCGACATCGGTAACGATACCCTCTACGGCGGCAAAGACAACGACAGTCTCGATGGCGGTGAGGGCAACGACTTACTCTTCGGCGGCAATGAAAACGATGTGCTCTGTGGCGACATCGGTAACGATAGCCTGTACGGAGGCAAAGGTAATGATATTCTCAGTGGTGGTGCTGGGGACGATTTCCTTTCCGGGGATGTTGGGGACGATACATTGACGGGAGGTTCGGGAAATGATGTGTTTTTCCTCAATCAAAGTGTGGGTAGCGACATCATTAATGATTTCCGCAAGGGAGAGGATTTAATTGGGTTGAATTCTGGTTTGAGTTTTAATCAACTCAGTATTACTTCCAGCAACAATCAGACTTTGATTACTGTGACGGATACCAATCAATTGTTGGCGAAGCTTAACAATATTACCCCCGGTATTCTTACCGCTAGCGATTTCACTCAGGTAACAATCTAACTGCCTCGGGTAGGGTGGGCTATAAGCAGCCAGCCCGCTTAGAAGTGGTGAAGAAGGCTCTCAAACTCCTGAAATTTGGTGGATGAAGTTAGCGCAGCCCTCGAAGAGGATCACTCGATCAGATTCTTTTTAACAGCGATCGGTAATAAATCTTGTTTATTGCCGATCGCCCAAACCTAGAATGAGGCACATCCGTCTATTGCAATCCTGAGCTAGCTAGCCATAAGTAGCGCCCGAATAAAGCCAGCTTTCTCAACCACTAAATTTCAGATTTTTGGAAAGTTTTTGCGAGGCAAAAAAGTTAAATTGATCAAATTTTTCGGCAAATTTCCTGGTTTTTTCTAATGTGAATGTATTAGGTACTAGCTAGAGCAATTGTCAGGAATTCGGAACCCCATAAAATTTTTTCTGAATAGGCTATGACCAAGGTTTACCAATGGTTTGATGCACTACTTATCTCGCTAAGAGTGTGCATTGCCAATCTACATAGAGAGGTTCCCCGTGCCGGACTATTTACATTACATCCTCTGCTGTTAATTGCTAAGAAAATCGCAATTTTCACACAAGTTAAGCTGATTAGGGAGACAAGTGTCAGATTTCACTTAGGGATAAAATTAAAGTTTTCCCCTAAATTTTAATCTCCCCGATGGATCACCGAGGTTTTAATTCAGCCTACTGCATTCTGCATCTTTAGCCTTCGGCTTTCAAGGTTAATCTACCAGCAAATAGTAAACATTCTCATGGGTATGCGAAATGAGTTCAACTTTTGCCACCAACATGGATTCACAATCTGTTCTCCGCAAAGCTGGTTCTAAATCTATTGTCTTTATTGATTCCGACTTAGATGACTATCAAACTCTTGCCGGTGGCGTGCTTCCCGGTGCAGAGATCATCATTTTAGATAAAAATGGTAACGGAGTCGAGCAAATTACTGCGAAACTGCAAACAATTTCTGCTGCGGGGGAAACTGTAGACCAAGTTCACATTTTTTCTCACGGCAATTCTGGCAGCTTGCAGCTAGGTTCTGCAACGCTGACTTCGGATAATTTATCACAATATGAAAGCCAGTTGCAAGGGTGGCGAAATGCGCTAAGCGAGAAAGCAGATATTGTGCTTTACGGTTGTAATGTTGCTGCTGGTTCGGGCAGCGATTTTGTCGATCGCCTGGGCGAGTTAACCGGGGCTGATATTGCAGCATCTACAGATCGCACTGGCCGCGGTGGTAACTGGAATTTGGAGTTTGCCAAGGGTGATATTGAAGCACCGCTAGCCTTGACTCCAGAAGCAATGGCCGATTATCAAGGGACTTTAAAGACTATTACCGTTACCAACAATAATGATAGCGGATCGGGTTCATTGAGAGATGCGATCGCCTCCGCAGCAGCCGGCGATACCATTGAATTTGCCTCCTCTCTTGCCAGCCAAACAATTACTCTAACGAACGGTCAACTTGTCATCAACAAAAACTTGACAATTGATGCGGTTGGTGCAGCCAATTTAACCATCAGCGGCAACAATACTTCGCGGGTAATCCGCACAGAAGGTGCAACAAATGTTACTCTAAAAAACCTGATTGTTGCCAACGGCAAAGTTTCTGGAACCGATCCGAATAATGAGACAACTAGCGCCGGTGGTGGCATTCAAACAGGAGGTAGCAGCACTTTAACTTTAGAAAATTGCCAAGTCAATAATAATGTTGCCGGTTTTGGTGGCGGCATTTACACAGGTTTTCGCAGCACGACGACTGTAATTAACAGCAAGTTTAGCGGCAATGACGGTTCGCTAGCAGATAATACCGAACGTGGTGGCGGCGCGATCGCCACTAAAAGCGGCGGTGTTCTGACTATCAGAGATAGCGAATTTACCAACAACAAAGGCAGCTACGGCGGTGCTGTTAATAACCTGTTGGGTAGCATGACGATCGAAAACTCTAAATTCACCGGCAACCGCACAGATAAAGGCGTTGGCGGGGCAGTTTACGTCGATGGCGCTAATGCTTCAGGGCCGAATGCAACCCCCGGCCCCGTTGCCGGAACTATTGCTATCCGCAACAGTGTTTTTGATGGCAATATCGGAGCGAGAGAAGGAGGAGCGGGATTTTTATTTGGCTATCTTCAAGATAAGATAGTTTTGGAAAATAGCACTTTTGTTAACAATAAAGCTGTTAAGGATCTAGCCGGAGTTGGAGGTTCCGGAGGCGCAATTCGTCACGGAAATGTGGATATTACTGTAACAAACTCCACTTTTGCTAATAACCAAGCTGAAGATAATGGGGGCGGTTTGTGGTCAGGAGGGAATGGAAATATCAGCATTGTCAACAGTACATTTTCCGGCAACAGCGCTGCTAAGCAGGGCGGAGCAATGGTTGTCGCTAACAAAGATTCCTTTTCGACTAACATCGTCAATTCAAGTTTTGCTAAGAATACTGCTGAATTTTCTGGAGCTATTGCTACTTTTAACGATCCTGTGAAATCGCCAATTACTGTCAAAAATTCGATTTTTGATAGGAATACGGCAAGTAACTCTTTTAAAACTAGGCAGCACACTGGACGGGAGCTAATCGATGGGGGAAACAATCTTCAATTTCCCGCTAAACTGACGACGGGCGATCCTAATGATAGTAATGTTACGGCAAATGTGACGATCGCAGACCCCTTACTCGGCCCTTTGCAAAATATTAACGGCGCTTTCGTGCTGCCGCTGCTAACAGGAAGTCCGGCAATTGATACGGGTACTGGTGCGGGCGCGCCGGCGACAGATCAGCGCGGTGTGAGTCGCCCTCAAGATGGTGATAATAACGGAAGTGCGATCGTTGATATTGGCGCTTATGAATTTAACCCTACAGTCACGCCGACTCCAACTCCGACGCCAACTCCGACGCCCGCGCCGACTCCGACTCCAACTCCGACTCCGACGCCAACTCCGGCTCCGACTCCGACTCCGACTCCCACACCGGAACCGACTCCGACTCCCACACCGACTCCAACTCCCACGCCCACACCCGAACCGACACCAACTCCCACGCCAACTCCGGTGGCAGATGATTGCCTACTCAATAGCCTCAACCCCCCGCAACTAGATCCTGCCACCATCACCCCCAACCCCGTCCAACAAACTATCAACGGCGGCGACACTACCGACTTCATCATGGGCGGTAGCATCAACGAGTCAATTAACGGACAAGTAGGCAACGATACTCTCTACGGCATGGGCGGCAATGACAACATTGACGGCGGCGCAGATAACGACTCAATTTTTGGCAATGAAGGCAGCGATTTCATCTCTGGCGGCGCTGGCAACGATACCATCTACGCTGGCAAAGATCCTGACACTGTTGTTGGGGGCGAGGGCGAGGACTTGTTGAGGGGAGATCTCGGCAATGATACAGTTGCCGGCGGCGTTGGCAACGACAGCATTTTCGGCGGTAAAGATGACGATATCTTGCTGGGCGAAGATGGTGACGACTACATTTTAGGCAACTTAGGAAATGACACAATTAATGCTGGAAACGGCAACGATATTGCCTTTGGCAATGAAGGTGCAGACCTGATTTTTGGCGACATCGGTAACGATACCCTCTACGGCGGCAAAGACAACGACAGTCTCGATGGCGGTGAGGGCAACGACTTACTCTTCGGTGGCAATGAAAACGATGTGCTCTGCGGCGACATCGGTAACGATAGCCTGTACGGCGGCAAAGGTAATGATATTCTCAGCGGTGGCAGCGGTTCCGATTTCCTTTCCGGGGATGTTGGGGACGATACATTGACGGGAGGTTCGGGAAATGATGTGTTTTTCCTCAATCAAAGTGTGGGTAGCGACATCATTAATGATTTCCGCAAGGGAGAGGATTTAATTGGGTTGAATTCTGGTTTGAGTTTTAATCAACTCAGTATTACTTCCAGCAACAATCAGACTTTGATTACTGTGACGGATACCAATCAATTGTTGGCGAAGCTTAACAATATTACCCCCGGTATTCTTACCGCTAGCGATTTCATTACTCTGTAGTTATTATAATTAAATCCGGTTTGGCTATACCCTCAATTATTCTGCGTATCCTTCGGCGGTTTAAACCAGGGCAACCACGGGGGGATTGTCCCTACAAAAACGAAGTCCACCTCTGCAGAATGAGAGATAAAGGGAGTAGTTAAGTCGGATTTATTATTATAGCATATTTCAATAAAAAGTAGCCCCGCATGATAAATATCCTCTAATATTCTGATGCTATAGCCACACCTATTAATCTATAATTCCTAATAAAGCGGACTTGATATTATTCCGTTTTAATACGATCGCACAAATGCCTATCCTCCTCCTTCACATCGGGATTCGTCCGCAGATAATCCCGCACCCAGTCGCATCCATACTGGAGAAAATCGAGCTGGAAAATTCGCTCTAAATTCCACACAATTGCTGTGGTATCCTGACTTGCTGAGGCGATGAACTTTCCATCAGGGCTATAGGTAACTCCGAACACCCCATCGCTATGTCCTTTTAAGGTTTCAAGCTCTTGACCATCGTACCTCCAAAGTTTAACAGTGCCGTCAAAACTTGCTGAAGCGATTGTCTTGCCATCAGGGCTAAATGCCACTCCGAACACCCCATTTTTGTGCCCCTTTAAGGCTCTAATTTCTGTACCATCCAACCGCCAAAGTCTCACCATGCTATCCATACCTGCTGAAGCCAGAGTCTTGCCGTCAGGGCTAAATGCCACTCCCGCTACCTGACGGCGATGGCTTGTTAAAGTGTGTAGAAGCTTGTAGCTGGTCTTTCCAGAGGCGATCGCATTATCCCACTGCCAAAGTTTGACAGTGCCGTCCACACTACCAGAAGCAATGAGCTTTCCATCGGGACTAAATGCCACTCCGTTAATGTAATCGGTATGTCCTTTGAGAGTTGCCAATTGAGTGCCGTCAATCCTCCAAACTTTAACCGTTTTGTCCTCACCCGCCGAGGCGAGTGACTGCCCATCTGGATGGAAATCAACTGCGAAAACTCTACCTTGATGTCCAGTAAAAGTTTCGAGTAAAGTTCCATCTAGTCGCCACAATCGAACAGTGCTGTCATAACCGCCTGTAGCAATCGTGTCTCCCTTTGGGCTAAAATCAACTCCGAAAACTTTATCAGCTTGTTTGGGGAAAGTGCGAATTAAACTACCATCAAGTCGCCAAAGTTTAACGGTATTATCACGACTAGCGGTGGCAATTGTCTTACCATCAGGACTAAATTTTATGGTGTAAATCGATGCTTGATGTCCGTTAAGAGTCTTGAGCAAACTATCATCAAGCTTCCAGAGTGCGATCGGGCCATCCCAACTCGATGAGGCAAAGATTTGCCCGTCAGGACTCCAAGCCAATCCAGAGACGACATCCTTAGCGACTAGCAAGGTTTTTACCAGAGTCCCATCAAGCTGCCAAAGTTTGACTGTTCTGTCTAGACTTGCCGAGGCAAGCAAACCACCTTGAGGGTTAAAAGCGATTTTTGTCACGGCATCGCTGTGTCCAGTTAGGGTTTTGACTAAAGTTCCATCAAGGTGCCAAAGTTTGACCGTTTTATCCGCACTCGCCGAGGCAATGAGATATTCTGAAGGGCTGTTGGCGTAGCCGGCGCTTGGCGCATAGGCAACATTCATAACTCTATCCGTATGTCCGGTAAGGGTTCTGATCAGTTTACCGTCTGCATTCCAGAGTTTGATAGTTTGATCTTTAGAAGCAGATGCAATAGTTTGACTGTCCGGGCTAAAGGCAACGCTGGTAACTTCATCTGTATGTCCGGTGAGAGTTCTGTGCAGTTTACCGTCTGTACTCCAAAGTTTAATTGTTTTATCTTTAGAAGCCGAAGCAATAGTTTTACCGTCAGGAGCGATCGCGACTTGTGTAACGTTATCGGTATGTCCTTTTAAGGTCTGCCATAAGGTATAATTCGGCTTGACCTTGGTTGATTTTGTACTGTTTTTACGCCAAATTTTAACTGTTTTATCCGCCGAACCCGAAGCAATTAAATCCCCTCTGGGGTTAAATACGACTCCCCAAACTGCATTGTTGTGCCCTTGAAGTATTCCTAGTTTTGTACCGTTTTTTTCCCAAAGATCGATCGTTTTATCGGCAGAAGCTGAGGCTATGAGTTCCCCATCAGGGCTGAAAGTTACATCATTAACCACATTGTCATGCCCCGATAAATGATTATAGTCAACTGCTCGATAAACAGCTTGATGGAGAGCTTCTTTAACTGAGCGTTCGAGTTCTGGGTCTACACCACCTAATTTTTGCAGTTGTCGCTTTCCTCTGATGGCTTGTATTAATGAGTCTAATTTTTGATTTGAGGCGAATAAGGCTTCGGAAGATTTGGCGATCGCTTTGATTTCGCTGACAGCCGTTTGCCGATACTGAAAATACACCGCTACCCCCAATGCACAGGCGATAATTAATGCTATTGTTACTACAAAGAGCAAAAATCTTTGTCGCCTTGAACTTTTTTTCTCTACAGCTAATCTTTTTTGTTCTTCTGTTAGTCTAGCTTCAATTTCTTTAGCCCGTTCTGCTTCCAATCCTACCTGCATTTCTCTGCGGTCTAATTCTTCAGAAGCGCCTAAAAACTGATAATCTAAGTCACTCAAACTTTTACCCTGGGCCCAAGCTTGAGCATTTTTCAATGCCTCTCCGCGCAATAGTCGGGATTTATCGGTCTGCTTGGAAGTTATCCAAGCATCAAAGGCTTGAGAGTATGGACGCAAGGAAGCGAGATTTTTTTCTACCCATTTTGTGTTAAATACTTCTTGATAAATCTGGTTTCTTACCTGTAAAAAACCCTGGTATTTTACTACCAAACCAGACAGCAATAGTTCTACTTGTTCTCGCGAGTCATCGGTGGCTACTTCAACTCCTTGTAAGATTTTTTGATAGATGCCTAGTAGTCTGCCAGCACGTTGCTCATTTCTCAGGATGCGATCGCGGATCGTCTTTAAATGCTCTGGTTCATCTTGAGATTCCCAGTTCTGGATAATGTGCGATCGCACGATTGATTCCACAAAAAATCCTTCTGTTCCCGGTGGAACTATCAGCACGTCACTGTGAGATTCTCGCGTCGCTCTTACTATCAACTGACACAGCTTTTGGCTCAGAAATGGTTGCCCAGAAGTCCAAGCTAATATTGATTTGATAATTGCGTCGGCATTACTAACTACACTCTCTAACCCTTGAGTTAAAGGAGAGGCTTCTTCCCAGGAAAAACCGGGCAAATCTACTGCTTGTCCGATATTAAAAGGTGTCCGATTTTTATCAGCGATTAAATCGCTGGGTGTAGCTACTCCGAAAATCGCGAAGGTAATCCGATTGTATTCTGGATTAATAGCTCGTTGGTTGTAACAATAACGAATCAAGGCGAAAAAGTCATCGACGGGAAAATCTAAGCTTAAAATAGTATCAATCTCATCGACAAATATAAAAATTCGCTCATTCGGGAATTTGACCAATAAAATATCTTCAATAAATTGACTCAATCTTTGCAGGAGAGAAACTTCTTCTTGTTCTTTCCACCAGGTTTTTAAGTTAAGTTGCCCTAAAAGATGGAAGCCACGCCATAAATCCCCAACGATTCCTTTGTACCACTGTAAGGGAGTAATGTTTTCGCTACCGATGCGGGTCATGTCGATCGTGCTGCATTGAAATCCTTCTGCTTGCAATCGATGGAAGGTGCGAACGAGAAGGGAAGATTTGCCCATTTGCCGCGAATTGAGAATGTAGCAAAACTCGCCTCGTTTTAAGGCTTGATAAAGTTCGATATCTGCTTGTCGTTCGACATAGGTAGGCGCATCAGTTGTGAGACTGCCACCAATGTGGTAAGAGTAATCTTTCATAATTGATAGTTAATTGTTTCGGATAATGTCACGATCGCCCACGGCATCGCACAAATGTCTATCCTCCTCCTTCACATCGGCATTTATTCGCAAATAATCCCGCACCCAGTCGCAACCAAAAGCCAGTGGATCTGTATTGAGAATTCGCTTCACATCCCACAAAATCGCCGTTTGGTCATGGCTGGCGGAGACAAGGAAAGTGCCGTCGGGACTAAAGGAAACTTTTGTCACCAAACCTCTATGTCCCGTGAGCGTCCTCAGCAAGAGGCCGTTTTTGTTCCAGAGTTTCACCGTGTTATCCAGACTTGCCGTAGCGATGATTTCACCATCCGGGCTAAAGGAAACTCCCTGCACTCCGTGTGCGTGACCTTTAAGCGTTCGCAGGAGCTGTGTTTTGTGAGGAACTGAGGTGTCTGAGGACTCTAATTTCCAGAGTTTGGCGGTGCCATCTGTACTGGCTGAGGCTAGAGTCTTGCCATCGGGACTGAAACTGACCCCCATAATCATAGCCGGATGGGCATCAATCGCCTGCAACAAAGTGCCATCGGGCTTCCAGATAGCGAGAGTACCGCTGCTACCGACGGCGGCTAAAGCTTTTCCATCAGGGCTAAAGGCCACACTCCAGAAGGCGCTGCCATCTAGCTTCAGAGTTCTCAGCAAAATGCCGTCTGGCTGCCAGAGTTTTACCGTGCCGTCTGTACTTGCGGAGGCAATAATTTTACCGTCCGGACTCCAAGTAATTCCGTAAACTACACCTTTGTGGGCGTTGATTTCTCTCAGAAATCTGCCATCCTTGTGCCAGAGTTTAACTGTTTTTTCACCCCCTGAAGCAATGAGTTTACCGTCAGGACTGAATGCCACATCCCAAAGCCCCCCTGTACCCTCCTTAAGCGTCTTGTGCAACGTGCCATCGACGCGCCAAAGTTTCACCGTGCCGTCTGTACTGGCAGTGGCGACGATTTTACCGTCAGGAGCGAAAGCAGCTCTATAAACAGCAGCGTCGTGACCTAGCAGGGGCAAGAAAAAAATGTTTTTCGGCTGCCAAAGTTTGACAGCATTTCCTATACCCAGGGAAGCAATGAAACTGCCGTCACGACTGAAAGCGATATTCCATACCGCACCGCGATGTCCTGCAAAAGTTCGTAGGGGCAGTGCCTCCGTGCCTGCCTTGCCGTCTTTGCTCCAAAATTTGATTGTGCGATCGCCGCTGGCTGAGGCAATAATCTGACCGTCAGGACTGAAATCTAGACTCTCAACCCCAGATGCGTGACCCTTAAGGGTTCGTATAGGCTGTAACTCTTCGTCTGACGGGGTATGGGAGCGCCAAAGTTTAACAGTCTTATCCATGCTCGCAGAGGCAAATATCTCGCCGTCAGGACTGAACTCGACCTCCCAAATTGCAGCGCTATGCCCTTGAAACGCTCGCAGTAACTTTACGGAGGCCCATTCTCGGCCGTCTTTTTTCCACAATCGAATCGTGCCCTCCGCGCTTCCGCTAACGAGCATTTCCCCGTCGAGGCTAAAGCTCAGGCTCCTCACCGCATCGGTGCGATCGAGAATGGTTAATAAATTGCCGTTTTTGTCCCAGAGTTTAACGGTGTTATTCTCACCGGATGCAGCTAAAGTCTCGCCATCTGGGCTGAACGCCACACCGTTAAACTCCTTACTGTGTCCCTCAAGGCTGTGTAGGAGTTTGGGACCCGGCCAAGACGTTCCCTTTTGCTGCCAAACTTTAACTGTGCCATCTCCACTGGCGCAAGCGAGGAGTTTGCTGTCGGGGCTAAAAGCCATCCTCCACACTATACCGTTGTGGGGAAGAGTCGTAATCAGGGTTCCATCTCGCTGCCAGAGTTTGACCTCGTTATCTGTACTTGCAGAGGCAATGGTCTGAGCGTCGGGACTGATTGCTAATCTATACAGTGTCGCCTGATGTCCTGATAAGCGGTTGAACTCGGAAGCTCCATAAACTGCCTGCTCTAGTAATAATTGCACGCGCTTTTCTAGTTCGGGATTTGCTCCACCCAGTTGTTGCAGTTTGCGCTTGGCTTTGATGGCAGCAATCAGGCTGTCTAATTTTTGCTCTAAGGTGAAGAGGGCTTCGGAGGAAGTGGCGATCGCTTCGATTTCGCTCAATGTAGCTCGACGATATTGCCAAAAAGCTGCTGTTCCGAGAAAGAGGGCGATCGCTAATGCTAAAGAGAGTGCAGCAATAAACCACTTTTGCCGTCTGGCATTTTTTTCGACTTCTTTTAACCTTTCTGCTTCTAAGGTTAGTTGCATTTCTTGCTTGTCGAGTTCGGCGCTAGCTGCTAAAAACTGATAGTCTAAATCGCTCAAACTTTTTCCCTGCATCCAGATTTGAGCATCTTTTAAGGCTTGTCCTCTCAAAAGGCGCGAATCATCTGTTTGTTTGGCAGCGATCCAAGCATCGAAAGATTGGGAGTAAGGACGCAGTTGCCCTAATTTTTTTTCTACCCATTCTATATTAAATACTTCTTGATAAATTCTGTTTTTTACCTGCAAATAGCCTTCATTTTTTACCACTAAACCGGATAGTAATAGTTCGATTTGGTCTCGGCTGTCATCGGTTGGCACTTCCACACTTTGCAAGATTTGCTGGTAAATGCTGAGCAATCTTCCGGCGCGTTGTTCGTTTCTCAGGATGCGATCGCCTATCGTTTTTAAATGCTCCGGTTCGTCTAGGGATTCCCATTTATCGATGATTTGCGATCGCACCAAACTATCCACCCAAAATGCCTCTGCTCCAGGGGGAATATTTACTAATCCTCCCGCCGTTTCTAGGCTGGCTCTATACGCCAAATAGCAAATTTTATGGGTGAGAAATGGCTGTCCTGAAGTCCAAGCTAATATTTGTTTGAGAAGGGCATGAGGATTACTGACGACACTCTCTAACCCCTTAACTAATAGTTGGGCTTCGTGCAGTTCAAAACCCTGCAAATCTATAGGATGACCGATATTAAAAGGAGTTCGCTTTTTGTCCGCAATTAAATCGCTTGGCGTGGCAACTCCAAAAATTGCAAAAGTAATGCGGTTATACTCTGGATTAATCGCTCGCTGATTGTAGCAAAACCGAATTAAGGCAAAAAAATCATCGACATCGAAATCCAAACTGAGAATGCTATCGATTTCATCGATGAATATAAATATCCGCTCGTGAGGAAAATTGACCAGCACGATATCTTCAATAAAATGACTCAATCTTTGCGAAAATGAGACCTCTTCTTCGTCGCGCCACCAAGTTTTTAAATTAACTTTTCCTAACAAATTGAAGCTGCGCCACAAATCCCCAACAATTCCTTTATACCATTGTAAGGGAGTGATATTTTCGCTGCCGATGCGGGTCATGTCGATCGTGCTGCATTGAAAACCTTCTGCTTGCAGTCGGTGTAGGGTGCGGACTAAGAGAGAAGATTTGCCCATTTGCCGGGAGTTAAGAACATAACAAAATTCGCCAGCTTTTAAGGCTTCATAAAGTTGGGAATCGGCTTGTCGCACTACGTATGTAGGCGCATCACTGGCGAGACTGCCCCCAATTTGGTATGTAACCTTGGTCATGCCGTTTATGGGTGGATTTAAAGGTGAGTATCTAGTGAATTTATTTAGAGGTGAGGATGTGGTGCGGTAGCTTAATTATAATATAAATTATGCCAAATCCGGGTTTATTACTCCCTTGTTTTTTAGTGCGCGTAGAGGGACTTTGTTTGTAGAGCAGCGATTTATCATCGCCCGGAAAAGTCGAGTTATCAAGAAGAATTTTGTATGAGGCAAAGAAACTGTAAAGCCCCGCTCTAAATAAAGTTGTGCGAACCAAAATAGAGGCGGTACAACTCGCAGCTTAGCGTACAGCGGTTGTTATCGATATGAATCAGCCCCATACTAAATAATTTAGAAGCCACTATCGGATCTAATTCCACTCCACACTCAGATTTTACCACTTGTTTAAGTGCAACCGCCAGTTCGGGATACTCTTGCAAGGTTGCCCAAAAACTCCGCAAGTAATCTTTATAAATTCCCGCTATTGTCGGAGCTTCTTGTAGTAGCTGATCTAGCCTTACACTGTTTTGACAGAGGTGGTAAAGAGCTAGCCGCACCAGATAAGGATGTCCCCCCACCATTGCCATCAGTCGCTCGGCATCGGGGCTATCTGTCCAATCCATTCCGTGACGCTGCGCTAAAGCAAGTATCTGCTCTTCTGTAAAATAGGGCAATTGCAGCGGTAAACCGACATTAAAAGGCGATTCAGTGAGCTTTAAAGGAATATAAATTTCTGTGGAATGAAGAACGATTAACCGCAGTTTTCCCAAAGTTTCAATTCGCTTTGCTTCTTCATGCCAGCTTCGGAGCAGTGGCAAAAATTCTCTGGCAATTTTTGGATATTCAAAAATTCTATTTACTTCATTTAAAGCTAACACAAGAGGGGTACTTATTTTTGCTAATACATATTGTTGCAAATAGATGGTGCAGCTTACTTTGCTACCCATGTCTTCATCCCAATAATCATCTAATAGAGGTGGTAATTCTAGGTGACGGCTGATGTTGGCACCAAACCACCGTAAAAATTTATCGATGTTGACAAAAACAGCTTCCTCGGCTTGCTGAAAATCTAAACTTACAGTTCGATAGTCAAGAGAAGTTGCGCGATCTAAAATCCGTAGCAGAAGGGAACTTTTTCCCATCTTCCTGGGAGCTTTAATCCGCAGCACACTTCCTGGTTTGGCAATCTCTCTATAGGCGAGTTCTTCAATTAGCGGGTGAGGGATATAAAATGGCGAATCGAGGGGCACGGGAGAGCCGGGAAATTCTAAAGGTGTTGCTAGGCATTGGCTGCGGGTGAATGCTTCAATTAATTCTCGTTCCTCTGCAGTCAGGGAACGTGATTCTACACAAGAGCGAAAATTTGATTTGCTAATAGATGTCTGCAAGATTTGAGAGAGAGATTGCCACAAAGACGAAGCGATGTTTCTCAGGTAATGCTCTCCGTAATGAGATCCCGATGCGATACTTGTATAAGTCTTTCCTTCCCAAACTTGGCGGAGTATGATTTCTTGTACTGGATATAAATCTTTTTGTAATCGGACACGAGTTAGCTGTAATACCTCATCTATCGTCATAACTGGCAATAACCATATAAGTGTATCGTTGATATTATCACTTATGATTGACTCTAAAGCTGAGAGCGATCGCCGATTGGATTGCGACACGATCCTGTCGCGACATTTCTCAGGGGGTAATTGGTCACATCGGTTAATTCTCCCCCGAAGAGTATCACTATCAATAAAGAATTCCCTCGCGGGGTGGGGGCGGGTGTATTTAACCCGTCTGCACTCTCCAAGGGTACAAGAGTGAACCCACCTCTACAGGCTTTTGAGAATGGTTCTCTTCGTTAAGTTAAATCCGTGAGATCCGTTAAATCTGGTGATTTCCCCGTTGCCTGACTGATCAGTGAGTGCTATAACCGAATTTCAATGGGCGCTGGGGATCCTACTGGAAACGAATCTGCGCTCAGTTTTTCTTGATCCTTGGCCAAAATGTCATGCCGGTGTCACAGTTGGTAGTAAAGGCAAAATTAAAAATGTGACAGTTGACTTTGTTAAAGCTGAGTCGATTGATGTTAAGTTAATTAACATTAGTTTCAGATCGCTGCATTTACTCATCACAAGGGTTAAGTCCAAAAGCATAATTCTTTTTTTGTGCTAGCAGATTTTTTGATTTCCCTGTAATCCTGTCATAAAAAATTTAGCAAATAACCTAGTTGATTTAATGCAAATGGTTCATAAAATCTTTCCTAATTATTTTATTCCTCACGGTCATTGCTACTTGTGGAAGCCTGGATTAGTGGGGCTGCACATTTTGTCAGATGGTTTGATTGCCGTGGCTTATTTTTTGATACCGATCACGCTGATTTATATTGTCAAAAAGCGGCAAGACGTGCCTTTTGACTGGGTTTTCATGCTGTTTGGCTCTTTTATTATCTGCTGCGGGATTACCCATATTATGGAAATATGGACGTTGTGGCATCCTAATTATTGGTTATCTGGTTTTCTGAAAGGGATTACAGCGCTGATTTCGCTATCTACAGCAGCAGTGCTGGTGGAACTAATCCCAAAAATCTTGGCTATTCCCAGTCCTGATCAATTGGCGGTGGCAAATTTAGCTTTACAAAATGAGATTGGCGATCGCAAACAAGCTCAAGAAGCACTCTCGGAATTAATGCTAGAATTGGAAAAACGGGTGATGGAGAGGACAATCGCTTTAGAAGTGGCTAATGAACGTTTGCAACAGGAAAATCGCGATCGCTCCTTGGCTGAAAATTCATTGCGGCGATCGGAAGCTAAGCTGCGAGAACAAACTCAGCAGCTAGAGAACACTCTGCAACAGCTTAAAGGCGCTCAAACTCAACTCGTGCAAACTGAAAAAATGTCGTCTTTGGGGCAAATGGTAGCTGGGGTTGCTCACGAAATCAATAACCCTGTTAACTTCATTTATGGCAATCTGATTCCGGCGGAGGAATACATTAAAGATATTTTGGGATTGATTAAGGCTTATCAAGTTTATTACCCCACTCCTGCGCCGGAAATTGCAGACAAGATTCACACTATCGAACTCGATTTTATTTTAAAAGACCTGCAAAAACTTTTTGCTTCGATCAAAATAGGAGCCGAGCGAATTAGGGAGATTGTTAAATCATTACGGACTTTCTCCCGGTTAGACGAAGCCGACATGAAAAAGGTAAATATCCATGAAGGTCTCGATAGCACTTTAATGATTTTGCAGCACCGCTTGAAAGAACAACCAAACCGTCCGCCTATCCAAGTTATTAAAGAGTATGGAGATGTGCCAGCATTGGAATGCTACGCTGGGCAGCTTAACCAAGTATTTATGAATATTTGTTCTAATGCTATTGATGCTTTAGAACAGATTGTACAGCAGGGATATTCGACCAACGGCTATTGGGAAAATAATTTCTGTGACTACTTACAAAACGCCCATTGCCCACTGTTAAAAATTCGCATCCGCACCCTTTTAGTTGATGACAAGTGGGTGCAGATTCACATTGCTGATAATGGCACTGGCATAGATTATGATGCGATCGCTAAAATTTACGATCCATTTTATACGACGAAACCTATCGGTGCTGGTACCGGGCTGGGTTTGGCAATTTCTTATCAGATCATTCAAGCCCATGAAGGTTATTTGCGCTGCACTTCCGAGGTTGGGAGAGGTACGGAGTTTATTATTGAAATTCCTTTGCGAGCGCAATTGGGCGATCGCCACCTACTCCAAAAGCAAGCTGTTATGAACAACCAGGGTTTAGGCGTTAATAAATAATGCTGACTCCAGCTACAACTTTCGGTTTCTTTTATTTTTTGCCTAACTTAGGCATCATCAAATCCATATTATCTGCCAATAACAAGTATTATGTGGGAAGCACTCAAAAATATCTTTTCCCCAACTCAGTATATGCCTCACGGTCATTGCTATCTTTGGCAAACGCCTTTAGTGTGGCTGCACGTAACTGGGGACTTTTTAATCGCGATCGCCTACTATTCAATTCCGGCGATGCTAATTTATTTTATCTTCAAGCGGCGCGATGTTCCTTTTTTAGGAATATTTGCTTTATTTGGTGCATTTATTATTCTGTGCGGCACGGGTCACTTGCTAGACATTTGGACGTTGTGGCATTCCGCTTATTGGCTGTCGGGGATTGAAAAAGGAATTACTGCACTGGTTTCCTGCTACACCGCCGCCTCGATGGTAACACTATTGCCCCAGTTTTTGTCTTTAAAAACCCCCCAAGAATTAGAGGCCATAAATCGCAAGTTGCAGACTGAGATTGCGGTGCGTGAAGAGGCTGAATTAGCGTTGCGCCACGCTTATGATGATTTAGAAATTAAAGTCCAAGAGCGCACCGCACAGTTGACAGAAATTAATGGTTATTTAGAAGCAGAAATTAGAGAAAGAATAGCTGCTGAATCGGCTTTACGCGAACGAGAAACTAGGTTAACAGAACAACAAACAGGCTTGCTAGAATTAGCCAAAAATTCTAGTATCTACGAGGGAAATATCGGCGAGGCGTTGAGAGAGATTACGGAAATGGCAACTCGTACCCTGAATGTCGATCGGGCAAGCGTTTGGTTTTATCAGGAAGATAAATCCGCAATCTGCTGTGCGGACATTTACGAACTGACTCCCAATCAACACAGCGCCGGTGCAGAACTGAAAGTTGCTGACTATCCTAGCTATTTCCAAGCTTTGAAGACAGAACAAGCGATCGCAGCGGTTGATGCCAAAACCGATCCGCGCACCCGAGAATTTACCAAATCTTATTTGATTCCTTTAAACATCTCGTCGATGCTAGATGTTCCTATTACCCATAAAGGACAAATTGCGGGTGTAATTTGTTTAGAAAATCTGGGAAGGACGAGGAATTGGACGCTCGACGAACAAAGCTTCGCTAGCTATGTGGCGCAGATCGCAGCTTTAGCAATGGAAGCTCGCGATCGCAAGCAAGCGGAGTTAAACTTGCGTTCTGTCACCGAACGCTTGCAATATTTGCTGGCGACTACCCCGGCGGTGATTTTTAGCTGCAAATTAGGGGGAAATTATGACGTAACATTTGTCAGCGATAATATTGTTTCAATGATTGGTTACGAAGCGCGAGAATTTCTTGATGGTTCCCTTGATTGGCATAGCCTAATTCACCCAGAAGATCGCGAAATTGTTGCTACTTCATTCGCTAAAATTTTAGAAAAAGAAGCGATTTCTTACGAATACCGCGAACGACACAAAGACGGCAGTTATCGCTGGATTTACGATGAGATCAAGTTAGTCAAAAATGCTGCTGGCATACCTGTGGAGTGCGTGGGTTATGGAGTAGATATTACTGCTCGCAAACAGGCGGAAGCAGCTTTGCAGCAACAAGTAAAAAGGGAGCGGCTGGTGAATTCCATTCAAGAGCGAATTCGTTCCTCTCTTAACCTAGAAGAAGTGCTGACAATGGCTGTGGAAGAAGTCCGCCAGTTTTTGTCAACTGATAGAACAGTGATTTACCGCTTTAACCCCGATTGGAGTGGATTTATAGCCGTCGAGTCGGTATCTGTCGGTACGATGCCGATTTTGGGAATTGACATTAATGACCCTTGTTTTCGAGAACACTACGTCTCTGTATACGAGCAGGGACACCTTCGCGCGATCGACAATATTTATACGGCAGGTATTTCAGAGTGCCACGTTAATTTACTGAGCGAGTTGGAAATTAAAGCTAACCTTGTGGTTCCCCTTTTGCAAGGTGAAAAACTATGGGGGCTACTAATTGCTCATCACTGCCGCAGTCACAGGCATTGGAACTCTTCTGAGATAGAATCTCTCAAGCAAATTTCCGTGCAGCTAGCAATTGCTATCCAGCAATGCACGCTTTTTGAACAAGCCAAAACAGAAATTGCCGAACGCAAATTAGCAGAAACAGCATTACAAAAAGCTGTCGTAGCTGCTGATACAGCTAACCGCGCCAAGAGCGAATTCCTTTCTTCTATGAGCCACGAACTGCGGACTCCTCTGAATGCCATTCTCGGATTTAGTCAAGTGATGGTGCGCGATACATCTCTCAACAATCAACACCAACAGCACCTAGAAATTATTAATCGCGCGGGTGAACACTTGCTTGCCCTGATTAATGACATTTTGGAAATGTCCAAAATAGAAGCCGGCAGAAGTCAGCTTAATGAAAGCAGTTTTAATTTAATGCGCTTGCTAAAAACCTTAGAAGAAATGTTTCGATTAAAAGCTAAATCTAAGAAATTGCAGCTAAATTTGGAAGTGGGTGACGGCGTACCACACTTTGTTACTGGAGATGAAGGTAAATTGCGGCAAATTTTGATTAATCTTGTAGGAAATGCGATCAAGTTTACAGAGAGGGGTAGCGTTACTTTACGAGTGAAAAAGAAAGTCCAAGAAAGTTTGGGGGCTAAAACGGCAGAGTTTTCGGACACACAAACAAAACTTGCCGACGCGGGTTCTGAACATTCCGAAAGCTTAGCGGTTGAAACCACAGCTATACCAAAAAAACCCGGATGGTGCACTGGTTTTAATCAGTCCGTAAGCTTGGCAGACTGTAATTGTGTAGACGCGAATGACCTTCACCCGGAATTGTTACGCCTTCAGTTTGAAATTGAAGATACTGGCCTTGGCATTGCCGCAGAAGAAATGAATAAGTTATTTGAACCCTTTGAGCAAACAAAAACAGGTCAAAAATCTCAACAGGGGACTGGATTAGGTTTACCAATCAGTCGCAAATTTGTACAAATGATGGGAGGAGATATTACTGTCAGCAGTACACCTGAGTTGGGAAGTAAGTTTGCATTTGATATTCAAATCAGCCTTGCCCCTCCCAGCGAAATTAAAATCCTTAAACCGCAGAAAAAAGTAATTAGTTTAGCACCGAATCAACCACAATACCGGATTTTGGTTGTTGACGATCGCGCCGATAACTGCCTAGTCATAGAGAGATTATTGTCACCACTAGGCATCCTCGTGCGAGAAGCTAGAGATGGTGAAGAAGCTATTGCTGTATGGGAGGATTGGCAACCGCACCTGATCTGGATGGATATGCAGATGCCTGTCATGGATGGCTATGAAGCCACCAGAAAAATTAAAACTCACCCTCTCGGAAAACAAACTGTAATAGTTGCTCTTACTGCTAGCGCTTTTGAAGAGGAACGACAAACTATTTTAGGAGCAGGCTGCGATGATTTCATGCGTAAACCCTTCGAGGCAAAGATATTATTTGCGAAAATGGAAGAACTTTTAGGAGTCCGTTACATTTACGAGGAATCTGTGGATGCACCACTAGAAAATGAAAGCGAAATTAGCGGAGTGACTAGCAATCAATCTGTCGAGTCACAACTCGCTGAAATGCCTCTTGAGTGGGTAGAAAAGATATCTCATGCTGCTAATGAATGTTGCGACGATAAAATTGTCAAGTTGATTGAGGAAATGCCGAGCGAGTTTGCTTTGGCAGCAGAATATTTAACTACTTTGGTGCAGGATTTCCTCTTTGACGATATTATCGATATAGCACAATCAGCAGTTACGGCGAGGTGAAAATACCAATTTTAAACTAATCTCAACTTAGGGCTGTTTCATTCTCAGAAAAACCAGGGTTTTGTAGGGCGGTGCCCCCGTGACCGCCCAGCCTATAGACGAGCGAGTCGGGGTTTCAGATCTCGGGGCAACCACGGGGGGATTGCCCCTACAGGAGAATGAAAAAGCCCTGAATCTCAACGTAGGAGGCTATTCTATTTAAAAAATACCTAAAATTAAGCCCAAATAGCGTCTCCTTGCCATCTTTTTTTAGTAAAGAAAATCGGAATTTCTACTGTTTCGTTTTTTTTTAGGAAAACTTCTTAAGTGTTAATATCTTTTATCTTAACAAATTACCGTGAGCGATCGCATGGACAGCAATCAATATCCTACAATTCAAGCCAACATTTTAGTAGTTGATGATAAGCCCGATAACGTGCGGCTTTTATCTACAATCTTGACCGAACAAGGGTATCAGGTTCGTAAAGCGCTGAACGGGCAAAGGGCGATCGCTACAGTGCAAGAGTTTCTGCCGACTCTAATTTTGCTGGACGTGATGATGCCAGACATGAATGGATATGAGGTATGTGCAAAATTGAAAGCTTCACCAAAAACCAGTTCCATTCCCGTGATTTTCTTAAGCGCCTTAGATGACGTTTTAGATAAGGTGAAAGCTTTTGAGGTGGGAGGAGTTGACTATATTACTAAACCTTTTCACGGTAAAGAAGTATTGGCACGAGTGGCAAATCAGTTAACAATTCAAAGTCAACAACAGTTACTTCAAGAGCACACGAAGCAATCCCAAGAACTTGTCGAACGTTTGCAAAACGAAATTAAAGAGCGGCAGGGGGTGGAGCTAGCTTTACGGCTTGCTCAAACAAAGTCGGATCATTTATTGCTGAATGTTTTACCCGCAGCGATTGTTGAAAGTTTGAAAAAGGGCCAGGGTTCTCCTGCCCAGAGGTTTGATTCTGCAACAGTTCTTTTTGCCGATATTGTGGATTTTACGTCTATTGCTGCTAGAATGTTACCTCTAGAATTGGTAAATGTATTGAACCAGATTTTTTCAAGGTTTGACCAACTAACTGAAAAACATGGTTTGGAAAAAATTAAAACAATTGGAGATGCTTATATGGTAGCGGGGGGGTTGCCGGTGCCGAGGGCAGATCATGTAGAAGCGATCGCAAATATGGCCTTGGATATGCAGGAAGCGATCACTGATTTTCAAACTGACAAAGGCGAACCATTTCAAATTCGGATTGGCATTCATACAGGACCCGTAGTTGCTGGCGTAATTGGCACTAAAAAATTTATCTATGACTTGTGGGGAGATACTGTTAATGTTGCTTCTCGGATGGAATGTCAAGGATTACCGGGATATATTCAAGTTACTACGGCTATTCACGAACTGTTAAAAGATGGGTATTTATTTGAGGAAAGAGGTGCGATCACGATTAAAGGAAAAGGAGAGATGAGCGTCTATTGGCTAAAGGCTAAAAAAGATAATTCAGCGGTAGAAACCGATGTTTGTCAAAAGAAGTCCACTCCTAGCGAACTAAGAGAGTACCCAAATACCCCACTTCTTTAAGAAGTCGGGCATCTCACCTAGGAACTCTGGATGAACGTCGAGTTAATCCTTAAAAAATGAAAATAATTTGCAGTTTCCAATTTGTATTTTCCCGGACGATTTCAATGCGATCGATAAATTCTCGAAAGTAAAACCTGCGTTCTGATTCTGATAAATCGAGCCAAAATTGCGGCAGGGAAACTGTTTGGGCAATTTCTCGCAAATTTACAGGGGGTAGTTGCGATAATTTGTTTTGCAGTTCGGCAATTTCGGTGCGGATTTTGTAGGCTCTAAACTCTGCTGTTTCGGTGTCTAATATGCCGCTGTCAATCAGGGCGGAAAGTTGCTCTATGATTTCTTGTTTCGATTCGATCGCCCTGACCATTCCTGCTTTAATCCCACTCATATTCGGCATTTGCAACCCAGCAACAGCATCGGGTAAATCCCGACAAATACCGGCGATGGTTAATTGCAATACTTCATCGTAGGAAATGCCGCTACATTTAGGCTGTTTTGGACAGTTAATCGGTCGCAAATAAAGGTATTCTTTTTCTTTGCGGTAGGAGGTGACTTTGGCAACTGTCATGGGCGATTTGCATTCTGCACAAATTGCTAAACCTGCGAGGGAACGTGGGGCGCTAGCGCTGCGAGGAGAAAGGCAGCGGTTGCGGCGCAGCAACCTGTCTATTTGGGCTGCTTCTTCTCGGGAAATAATCGGGACGTGGGTATTAGAAATTACTTGGCTGTTTTGATATTCCAAATCGCCTCGGTAGGCGGGATTTGTCAGCCAGCGGCGGCCGGTACTTACAGAGATTTTTTTGTTATATTTCCTGGCTAAATACCGCACGGAACCTCGCAAGGAACCGTAAATTAAAAAGTGTTCAAAAAAGTCTTTGACGGTGGGGGCGGTGGTTTTATCGATCGTATAACAATCTTTGCCACGCCGGTAGCCGTAAGGAGCCTTACCCGGTGGCATCCGGGATTTGATGCGGTTGCGCGCGTGTCCTTTGCGAATACTCCGGCTGTGTTGGGTGCGCTGGATTTCTGCGAGGATTTGCAGCAAGTTTTTGCGGTTTCGCGGTTCTGTTTCTGCTTGTACAATGATTTCGACGCCGAGGTTTTCGAGGTGGGAGAGGTGCGAACACACTTGCTGTACGGTGTCGCCGAGTTCTTCAAAGCGCTGAATTAACAGGTATTTGACTGGTTCTGTTTCGCAGTCTTTTAGGAGTTGTTGCAGTTGTTGTCGCCCTCCTAAGTCTTGATAGGTGCGATCGACTTCTTGACCCCAAATTTCCGGTGCGGGTGCTGCTTCGAGTAGCGGTTCGGTGTAAGAATAAGCGATGATTTTCATCTGTTACTCGCTGAGTTCGATGATGTTGCCGTCGGGATCTTGGGTAAATAATGCCGATCGACCTGACGCGCTCATTTGGAACGGGCAATTGTGAGCTATTAACTGTTGTTTGGCTGCCTCTAAGTTAGCAACAGAAAATGCTAGATGTCGGTTGCGTCCCCATTTGGCATGGTCTACGGCATCTGGGATAATTGTTGCACCTAAAATTAGGTGGATCTGGAAGTCGCCGATTTGATACCAGATTCCGGGAAATTTTAAGTTTCGATCGATTTTTTGCAGTTTTAGTACGGTGCTGTAAAAGTGTTGGGATTTTTCCAGGCTGGAGATGAGTATGGCGCTGTGGAGGGATTGAGTAATTTGCATTTGAGTTGGGATTTATTGTTTTATTTTAAGCGCTGGTGGAGGCAGATGAGTGCTGATGAAGGCAGATTTTTTGATGTTGGTTGAGTTTTTGATATGATAACATTGTCCGTCGCTCTTAATATATCCACTATCAAGTCTTGTAACAAAAAACTGCCCGCTGGGAGTGTTTTTAACAATGGTTTCTCAAAAAAGTGCGATCGTCTCCAGATCGGGCAAATTCCGTCTCCGCAATGTCTTGGTAGTTCCCTTTGTTCTCCAAATTTTGGCTGCTGTTGGCTGCGTTGGCTATCTCTCTTACAGAAACGGAGAGCAGATAGTCAACGATATTGTTAGTCAGTTGCGGCAGGAAGTGAGTGCGAGAGTTTACGAACGTGTCCAAACCTATTTGGAAGCTCCGCCACTGGTGAATCAGATCAATCAGGATGCTGTACCTTTGGGGGTGTTGAACTTTGACGATTTGGAGCAAGCTAGACCATATTTTTGGAAACAAGTTCTGCAATTTAAGTCGATCGGTCACGCGGGAATTGCCAACGAAAAAGGTCAGTACCTGCGTGTGGGTTGGGTAAATCGGATGGTTGGACTGGAACAACCTCAGCTTGCCCAGCAACTGATTCCCGGGGGCGGCGACTTGATATATTACAACCTTGACGAGAATGGAAACCCGACAACAATCGAAAAAAACACGCCCAATTATGACGTTCGCACGCGCCCTTTTTACAGAGTAGCTGTTGAGAAGAAACAGGCAGCTTGGAGTAAAGTTTATATTAATTTTGGCTACGGTACGCTGCAAATTAATGCGAGTCTACCCTATTACGATGCCGAAGGGAAACTAATTGGCGTGCTGACTTGCCAGATGGGACTAGATCAAATTCGCCACTTCCTGCAAACCTTACGCGTGGGTAATTCCGGTCAAGTATTTATCATTGAACCCCAGGGTGAGTTAATAGCCACTTCGCTTAAAGAACAGCCTCTTTCGGTGGGAACAGGCAAAGATACAAAGCGGATAAAAGCACAGGAAAGCAGCAACCTATTGATGCGTCAAAGTGTGGTTTATCTGCTCGATCGCTTCAAGCGTTTGGAAGACATCCATCAAACTGTTCAACTTGACTTTAAGCTAAACGGTGAGCGGCAATTTATCCAAGTTTCTCCGCTAACTGACAAGTACGGTCTCAATTGGCTGATTGTAGTAGTAGTTCCTGAAGCCGACTTTATGGCGCAAATTTATGCTAACACTCGGCAGACCATTTGGCTGTGTATTGTGGCTCTCATTGTCTCTGTTGGAGTGGGTATTTTCACCGCTAGCTGGATTACTCGTCCCCTGAACCAAATTGCTCAAGCTTCAGAATATCTAGCAGGTGGTGCTCTTAACCAGAATGTTGATTCCAGTCGGATTTGGGAAATTGAAACCTTAAGAAATTCTTTTAACAGCATGGCGAGACAACAGCAAGAATCCTTTGAAACTCTAGAAGATAAAGTCAAAGAACGCACCTCTGAACTCGCCACAGCCACTAAACAAATTGCCGCTCTCAACCAGCGCCTGAAAGCGGAAAACCTCCGCATGAGCTCCGAGCTCGATATGCTCAAACAAATGCAGCAGTTGATTCTGCCAAAACCCGCAGAACTCGCAGCGCTTGAAGATTTAGATATTGCCGGATTTATGGAGCCAGCCTCGGAAGTAGGCGGTGATTACTACGACGTACTTTGTACTAACGGGGTTGTCACGATTTGTATTGGTGATGTCACCGGACACGGATTAGAAAGCGGCATTTTGATGGTGATGACTCAAGCTGCTGTCCGCACTCTTCAGGAAATGCAAGAATCCAACCCGGTGCGTTTTTTAGATACCCTCAACCGCACTATTTATAAAAATGTCCAGCGCATGAACTCCGACAAAAATATGACACTAGCTTTGCTCAACTATGCGGATTGTACAATTAGTATCAGCGGTCAGCATGAGGAAACTATTGTGGTCAGAAAAGGTGGTCAAATCCAGCGGATAGAAACCATGAATTTAGGATTTCCGATCGGCTTAGATGAGGATATTTCCGATTGGGTTAGCCATGTTTTAGTAGACTTAGAACCTGGGGACGGGGTGGTGCTTTATACTGACGGCATCCCCGAAGCTAGAAATATACACAAAAAATTTTACGGTATCGAAAGACTCTGTGAAGTGGTTTCTCAAAACTGGCATTTGAGCGCTGAACAAATTAAGGAAGTTACTATTGATAATTTGCGAGAGTTTATTGGAGAACAAAAGGTTTTTGATGACCTTACTTTGCTGGTTATAAAGAAAAAAAATTAAGTCCTGTCTGTTTTCCTTCTTGCTTAATTCACCCATCACTGCTATTCTAAAAAAAGATATTTAGTATTATCGGCTGTGTTTGATCTAAAAAGATGTATGAATAAAATTTTATAAAACGCTCGCTCTACCGCCTTAGTGATTAAACCTCTATTCTGCTCTATAAATTAATGACAAACAGCATCTTTCGACTACTGTCAATCTTCTTAACTATCGCAGTAATAACTCTGTTTCCCGGAGTTGCTAATGCAGGTCAGATTTCCGTTCACAATTCTACTAACCAGCCAATTACTTGTGATGCTTCGGGTGGTATTCGCAACACAGTTAAGCAAAATATGCAGAGGATATTGCTCTCACCCGGCAAAACTATTGCACTCAACCCACAGGATTTCTCGACGCAAACGATCGCTCGCGTGGAGTGTACGGGATACAATGTTGACAATCTGAACGTTACCCCCAATAGTCCCGATCGCTATTTATCTTTCACCGGTCAAGCCCAGCAGACTTTATCGGTATTGTTGTACCCCTATTTACCGACAACACCAGAAGCAAATTTTCAGCCGATGGTACAGCGGATTGTCAATGAGTTTCAACAAAAAAATCCCCAGATTTTGCTCAATGCAGTAATGACTCAAGCTTTAGAATATGACACCTATACCTACAGCAATTTGCCGTATATTCTGGGTAAAAATGGATTTGATTTAGTTGAACTTGATACCTTAATGTTAGGTGATGCAGTCGATAACCATTTGATTCTTCCAGCTTCCCAAGCAATATCAATTTCCAAGTTTTGGCAAGTAGGTCTAGAAGCATCAACTTACAAGAATAAACTCTACGGTTTTCCGACTTGGCTGTGCTCATATTTTTTATTCGGGCGAGACCGCGATATTTTGCAAGTTAAATCATTGCCGGAGTTGATTAATTATTTATCTCACAAACCACCCGTAAAACCGCGATTAATTGCCAACTTTAACAGTGACTGGAATGCGATCAGCTTTTATTTGGATGGCTATACAGACTTGTTTGGGTTTGATCACGTGACAGAAGCTTTGGAGAAACCGATCGATCCGCAGGTAATGAAGAATTTAGTAGAAATATCTGCTGAATGTGCAGTCAATGGTACAAATGGCTGTGTCAACAACTACTATAATCAAGATCCCAACGCGGGATACCAGGACTTTTTAGCAGGGGCCAGCAGCTTTATTGGCTTTTCGGAAAATTCTTTTTATATCCGCTTGTCCGATACCCAAAAGCAAAAGCTACCTCTTTTTGCAACACCAGCTCCCTATGGTAAGGAACTTAAACCATTGGTTTTTGCTGATACTTTAGCTGTGAATTATTCTCGATGTAACAATCAAGATTGTCAGGCTAATGCTGTCAAGTTTATCGACTACATGAGCAGCGTTGATACCAAACTGTGGATTGCGTTTAGCGAAGATTTAGATAACGGTACGCCACCCCGGCGATCGCTACCAGCCATCAAAGCTTTCTACGACCAGCCGCGAGTCAAGCAAGACGAACTATATCCGCAATTCGCACCAGTAGTCAAGAACCCAAATGCAAATTTCCCTAACTCTATTTCCGACAATAAAAAAATAGCGATCTACCAAGAAATTTGTACGGAATTTAATCAACAGGAACCGGAATATCCTAAATGTGACTTTAACAGGCGATCGATCCTACGAAGCAAGCGCTTCAAAGGTTTTTAACAAAATTGATGTGATTCGCGATCGGTTAGCGCTCGATCATTGTTTTTTGGTAAAATCTTCCCTAAACCTTGCGGGCTGTAGTAAACTAATCACTAATGACCGAAAAATTTTTTATATTCGTTGAACTAAAAGCTGACTAGGATTTAGCAACCTGAGCGGTGGTAAGTACGTTCTGAATCGCTGAAACCATTTCCCCCAATTGCATCGAGCCATCGATTTTTGCCCTCTTCCTTCAACATCTACTATAGTAACTATGACCCTAATCTCAATTCCCGGCTACCGGGCGACCGAACAACTCTACTCAGGCCCTAGAACCTTCGTTTACCGAGGTTTTTCTGAATCAGACAATCAACCAGTCGTCATCAAACTGCTCAAATCTGAGTATCCCACTTTCAGCGAACTTGTGCAGTTTCGCAATCAGTACACCATTGCCAAAAATATTGAAAATTCCGGTATTGTCAAACACTTAAGTCTGGAAGTATACCGGAACGGTTTTGCCTTAGTGATGGAGGATTTTGGCGGAATTTCTCTAGCAGAATACATCAGCAATGATGCTGGCTACCTCAAGGACAAAATTACCAATAACCTAGAAGAATTTTTACAGATTGCTATTAAAATTTGTTCTTGTTTAGAAGCAATATATAACAGCCAAGTTATTCACAAAGATATCAAACCCCAGAACATTATCATTAACCCTAAAACTCAAGAAGTTAAAATAATAGACTTTAGTATTTCCTCGCTTTTACCTAGAGAAAATCCAGAAATTAAAACTCCCAACATCTTAGAAGGGACATTAGCTTATATGTCTCCCGAACAAACTGGAAGAATGAATCGTGGGATTGACTACCGCACGGATTTTTACTCGCTAGGAGTAACTTTTTACGAACTGTTGACAGGACAATTGCCATTCCAATCTAACGAGCCGATGGAATTGGTTCACTCTCACATTGCTCGCCAGCCAATTCACCCCATAGCCCTCAATCCTGCCATCCCCCAAGTATTGAATGACATAGTGCTCAAACTGATGGCAAAAACAGCCGAAGCACGCTATCAAACAGTTGGTGGCATCAAACACGATTTAGAAAAATGCTTAAAAGAATACTCAGAACATGGCACTATTCAACTGTTTGAATTAGGCAGCAGAGACATTTCCGAACGCTTTGTCATTCCCGAAAAACTTTACGGCAGAGAAACCGAAGTTTTGGCCCTATTAGCAGCCTTCCACCGCGTCGCCTGTCCCCAAGAAAATTCCGCAGCCGCCGATTTGGAGGTTTCCCCTAGTAGCAGCCGAGAGCCTCAGAAAGTCCCCCGTACAGCTACTACCGAAATCATGTTGGTAGCAGGCTTTTCCGGGATTGGCAAAACCGCTGTGGTTAACGAAGTTCACAAGCCAATTGTCCAGCAGCGGGGATACTTTATCAAAGGGAAATTCGACCAATTCAGGCGCGATATTCCCTTCTCAGCATGGGTGCAAGCTTTGCAAGGTTTCCTGCAGCAATTACTGACAGAAAGTGTTACTCAAGTTCAGCAGTGGCAAGCCCAAATCTTGTCCGCTTTAGGCGATAATGCTCAGGTAATTATTGATGTTATCCCAGAATTAGAACTGCTGATTGGCAAGCAACCTGCTGTCGAGGAATTAGAACCCAGTCCTGCACAAAATCGCTTCAATCTGTTATTTCAAAAGTTCATTCGTGTCTTTGCTACCAAAAATCACCCCTTAGTGATCTTCTTAGATGATTTGCAATGGGCCGATTCCGCATCTCTGAAATTAATGCAATTGTTGCTTGGCGAATCAGAAGGTCAACATTTGCTGCTAATTGGCGCTTATCGAGATAATGAAGTTTCCAGCGTTCATCCATTAATGCTGACTTTATCAGAGATTCGCAATCTACCAAATCGCAGTATCGATCGCCCAGCCCCTATAATTAATCAAATTACTCTCGCGCCACTTTCAAAAATTGATTTAAATCGTCTAGTTGCTGATGCTTTAAGTTGTCCGCCGTATCGCTCGCTTTCTTTAACAGAATTGATCTTTCAAAAAACTAAAGGCAATCCCTTTTTTAGCAATCAATTTCTCAAAAAGCTGCAGGAAGATAAGTTAATTTATTTTGATATTACCCCGTTGGATGCGGGAGAAATGGGTGGTTGGCAGTGCGATATTACTAAAGTTAGAGAATTGGCAGTCAGCGATGATGTCGTCGAATTTATGGCGAATCAATTGCAAAAATTGCCGCTAACTACTCAAAACATTTTAAAACTAGCTGCTTGTATTGGCAGTCAATTTGATTTAGAAACCTTAGCAGTTGTTTGTGAAAAATCTCAAATAGACACTGCGGCTGATTTATGGAAAGCATTGCAAGAAGGTCTAATTTTACCGCAAAGTGAAGTTTACAAATTTTTTGCAGATGATGGGGAGTCTGCACCCTTAGCTGTTGCCGATTGTCAATTACCAAGTTACAAATTTTTGCACGATCGCGTTCAACAAGCTTCTTATTCTTTGATTCCCGATGAGGCAAAACAGTCAACTCACCTAAAAATTGGCAGATTGTTGTTGAGTAATACCCCAGAAGATGAAAAAGAAGATCGGATATTTGATATTGTCAACCACTTGAATATTGGAGTGGAATTAATTGTTGATCGCACAGAAAAAAATAAACTAGCTTCCTTGAATTTAATTGCGGGACGTAAAGCTAAAACTTCTACAGCTTATGCTGCTGCTGTGGATTATTTAACTATCGGCAGAAACCTGCTAGCAGAGGATAGCTGGACAAATTTATACGACTTGACGATCGATCTTTATGTAGAAGCGGTTGAAGCCGAATATTTGAATACCAATTTCGATTTGTCGCACCAACTGGCGGAAATAGTTCTATCAAGAGCGCACAATCTCCTCGATCAATTCAGAGTTTACGAAGCGCAAATTCAGTCTTATATTGCTCAAAATCAGATGAAATCGGCAGTAGATACTGGATTGCAAGCTTTGGGAATGTTGGGTGTTTCTTTGGAAACAGAACTTCCCGCTACAGTAGAGATCTCTGCCTTAGCTAATTTGCCCGAAATCAATGATCCTTATAAAATTGCTGCTTTGAGGATTTTATGTGCGATCGCTTCTGCCGCTTATCTAGCTAGTCCAGAACTTTACCCAGCCGTTGTGTTTACAATGGCACATATTTGTAGCAAATATGGGAATTCTGCACCGGCTAGTTATGCCTATGCTTGTTGCAGTTTAATCTGTGAAGTAATCGGAGAAATTGAATTAGGGTATCAATACGGTCAACTCTCTTTGCAGGTATTAGATAAATTCCCATCCCAAGAATTTCACTCGAAAGTTGTGATGGTGTACAATGCTTGCGTGAGACATTGGAAAGAACCCAGTCGATCGAGCCTACCGTCTTTGGTATCAGCAGTCCAAAGCGGTTTAGAAACTGGCGATATCGAGTATGCTTGCTATTCGGCTATGTATCTTTGCATCTACAGCTTTTTTAGCGGTGAAGACTTAAGCTCTGTAGATCAAAAATACGAGCAGTATCTAGAGCTAATGCTGAATTCCAAACAAGAATATCAAACTTATTATACTAAAATCTGGCGACAACTTACATTAAATTTACAAGGATTAGCTGAGGACAATTGTCGGTTAGTTGGCGATAGTTTTAATGAAGATGAAATGTTACCAGTTTTGCTGGCAGCAAATAATGTCTCTTCCATCTTTGGGGTTTATTTTGCTAAATTGGTTGTGAATTATTTGTTTGGCGCTCGCGATGGGGCTGTGGAAAATGCCCAGCTAGCAGAGCAATATGTCGCGGGTGTCGGCTCGTTGATGATGGTTCCCCAGTACAATTTTTACCATTCCCTCGCCCTCGTGGCACTGTATCCCGATGCTGATTCGATCGCTCAAGAACAATACTTGAACCAAGTTGCAGCTAATCAGGAAAAAATGCAAACTTGGGCATTCCATGCACCGATGAATTATCAGCACAAGTATGACTTAGTAGCCGCAGAAATAGCACGAGTATTGGGACACAGGCTGGAAGCAATGGATTTGTACGATCGCGCCATTGCTACGGCAAAAGAAAACCAATACCTCCAAGAAGAAGCACTAGCAGGCGAATTGGCAGCTAAATTCTACCTTGCATTAGGCAAAGATAAAATTGCCCGCGTCTATCTAACCGACGCTTACTACGCTTATGCTCGCTGGGGAACTCAAGCAAAAATTCATGATTTAGAACAAAAATACCCCCAATTACTCAGCCAGATTCTCGAACAAAAAACAAGTTTGTATGCGGGAGATACCATCGATCAAACTATAGTCGGGACCCTCACCTCTACTGGCAATAATATGGGCAAGATGCTCGATTTGGCAACAGTTATTAAAGCTTCTCAAGCCATATCTGGAGAAATAAACGTCGAGGAATTGTTATCAACTTTGATCCGAATTTTGAGCCAAAATGCGGGAGCCTCAAAAGGTTCTATCATCTTAGAACGAGCTGGCAAATTATCGATTGTTGCTAAATGCTTAGACGAGCGATGCTATTTGCCCAATATTCCCCTTTCTCAAAGTCAAAATCTTCCCCTCACTGCCATTAACTACGTCTGGCGTACCAGAGAAACCTTGGTAATTAATGATATTGCTACTGAAAATATCTTTGCGGCCGACCCCTACATTATTCAGCACCAACCTAAATCTGTATTGTGTACTCCCATAGTTAACCAAGGTAAAGGGATCGGCATTTTGTACTTAGAAAATAGTCTCGCCCCAGGTGCATTTACTCCTGACAGATTGGAAGTCTTAAAAATTCTCTCTTCCCAAGCAGCTATTTCGCTGGAGAATGCTCTGCTATATCAAACTCTAGAAGATAAAGTTGAAGAACGTACAGCCCAACTAGCCCAAGCGAATCAGGCAATTTCTGCCCTCAACCAACGCCTCAAAACCGAAAATCTGCGGATGAGTGCCGAACTCGATATCCTCAAACAAATGCAGCAGTTAATTCTGCCCAAACCTGCGGAATTAGCTGCAATTGCAGAGTTAGATATCGCTGGGTTTATGGAACCAGCAGATGAAGTTGGTGGCGATTACTACGACGTACTTTGTACTGACGGGGTGGTTACGCTCTGCATTGGTGATGTCACCGGACACGGACTAGAAAGCGGGATTTTGATGGTAATGACTCAAGCTGCTGTTCGCGCTTTGAAAGAAGTTCAAGAAATAGACCCGGTTCGCTTTTTAGATACCCTCAATCGCACTATTTATAAAAATATCCAGCGGATGAACTCGGACAAAAACCTGAGTCTAGCCCTCCTTAATTACGCAGACAGTAAAGTTAGTATTAGCGGTCAACACGAGGAAACTCTTGTAGTCAGAAAAGGCGGTAAAATTGAGCGTATTAATATGATGGATTTAGGATTCCCTATCGGCTTAGATGAGGATATTTCCGATTGGATTAGCCATGTTTTAGTAGACTTAGAGCCGGGGGACGGCGTGGTGCTTTATACTGACGGCATCCCCGAAGCTAGAAATATGCACAAAAAATTCTACGGTATCGAAAGACTCTGTGAAGTGGTTTCTCAAAACTGGCATTTGAGCGCCGAACAAATCAAGGAAGCCACCATCGATGATTTGCGAAAATTTATTGGAAAACAAAAGGTATTTGATGACATTACTTTGCTAGTATTGAAGCAACAGGGAAATATTGTGCATAATTTATGAGTGACGGTCGTCAACCCAGTTGCTACGACGAATCTTGGATTTAATTGTCAAGCATCGAAGCAGAAACAGGATTTCGAGTTCCACGTGTGTAAGTTCTAATATTTTACAGCGAGCGAGTAAAACAATTTTGCGCTTCCCGATTCGGGAGTTTAAATTATGAAACCACAAATAAATTTAGCACCATCTAAATCTCCCGAAGAACTCTATACCCAGCTACAGGAGTTGAGCGAAAAACTTGCGGAAGTCGAGGATGAAAAAAATAGCTATGAAACCTTAGTAGAAATTATCACGCAACACTCCACGGATCTGGAAAACCAGATCCGTCATAAAAACCGAGAGATGCAGACTTACATCGAGCAGGTAAAAAAGGTTATAGATGCAGCTATTGCTGTAAAAAACAACAGCTTTCAACCCCAGATATTGTCAGATGTGGCAGCGCGCAGTGATGCACTGGGAGAACTGGCACAGGTATTTTCTCATATGGTGCAAACGGTGAAAGCGCGCGAACAAGAATTAGAGAAACTTTTGCAGGCTTACGGACGTTTCGTTCCCGATGAATTTCTCCAATTTCTCGGCAAGCAGAGCATGGTTGATTTCCAGCTTGGAGATCACGTGAGCAAAGAGATGGCAATTATGTTTTCCGATATGCGTTCGTTCACCACGATGGCGGAGCAAATGACTCCTCAAGAAAACTTTGACTTCATCAATAACTATTTACAGCGAATTAGTCCCGAAATTCGTAAGCACAACGGTTTTATTGTCAAGTATATAGGAGATGGAGTGATGGCAGTTTTTCCTGATGGCGTTGATGATGCTATTCAGGCAGGAATTGTGAAGTTGCAGCAGTTGCAGAAATACAATCAAAGCCGTAAAATAAATGGGGAGAGACCGCTGAAGATTGGCATTGGTATCCATGTGGGTGATACGATGGTTGGGATTATTGGAGATGCGAATCGGATGCAAGCAGATGCGCTCTCAGATCATGTCAATCTCACCGCTCGTCTGGAAGGTTTGACTAAGTATTATGGCGTATCTTTATTAATTTCTGGAGATGTGGTACAACGTTTGAGTCAACCCGAAAAGTATCATATCCGTTTTTTGGATCGGGCTATTGTCAAAGGTAGACAAGAAGCCATTACAGTTTGTGAGGTGTTAGATGTTGAAGTAGAACCAGTGCGATCGCTCAAAATTCAAACTTTGCCTATATTTGAGGAGGGACTCCAAGAATATTGTCAGGGAAATTTTGCTAAGGCCATAGTTTGTTTTGAACAGATAGTAGCGCTAAATCCAGATGACAAGCCCAGCCAACTTTACATAAAACGCATCCAATCGCTGTTAGAAAATAGTATTCCTGCTAACTGGAATGGCGTGTGGAAATTCACCCAGAAGTGACATTAATACATCAATTAGAGGCAGAAAAATCATGACATCTGGAAGCTTAAAAACAATGACACAAATCTTTGGAGAATTCATTGAAGAATTTCCTCCTGAACACGACTCCCTAGAACTTACATTTACACCCAGCTCTCGCCCCATCAAACAGCGCTGGCGCAACAACAGGCTTTCAGCTCATTTTGTAGCCGATTATTTGTCTAGCTTTCTACCGGTGGATGAGGAGGATGCTAGCAGCGAGAAACGGATAAAAGAAAGCAAGGGAGCTGTGAGCTACGTAGCAAACGAACTGTTAGAAAATGCGATAAAATTTAATAACGATGATACCATTTACAAGGTCAGGTTTGGCATACATTTTATTGGGGAAATAGAGGTGACTGCGGTAATTTTTGCCAGTAATAGTGTCAATTCACAAGGGGCGAAGAAGTTGAAGGAGTTTATTGAAGAAATTCTGGATTCCGATCCCAATGAACTTTATTTGCAGCAGCTTGAAAAGAATGCGGAATCGGAAAGCGATACCTCGGGATTGGGATTGCTGACGATGATTAATGACTATTCAGCTAAGATAGGTTGGAAATTCGATCGCAGACCAGATAGTGATACCATCATTGTTACGACTGTGGTTCAAATTAGGGTCTAGTTTCTAGCCTTTCAATATTTACTCTCTTGTGCGATCGCAATATTTTATTCAGGAAACAAAATCACAATGGGCATTCAAGAAATTAAAGGTGAAGATTACAGCATTCTGTACGATCCAGAATCAGTCACAGTCACTTTCCATGGCGAACTCAGCCTGAGCGGCCCGGCAGAGTATGCACCAATAGTCGAATTGTTAGATGAGGTCGCCAATCCCGGACCCCCTACTATTACCTTGAACCTAAAAGAATTGGAATTTGTTAACAGTTCTGGTATCAGTATGCTGTCTAAATTTGTCATTAGCGTCCGGAAAAAGAAAACGATTCAACTTTTCGTATTGGGTTCAAATGATATTCCTTGGCAACAGAAATCTCTCAGAAATTTAGAAAAGCTGTTGCCAACTTTGAAGCTCGAATTAGCGTAGGATATGTGTAAATTTTAACTCCAGTTAACACAGGCGAGACGCCCGTGCCACACACAGTTAATACAGGCGGGACGCCGATGCCACAGTTAACAGAGATAAATTTGGATGATTAGTAAATTGCTTAAGCTTGCTGGATCGGCAGTTCAATGATAAACTCGGTTCCCTTGCAGGGCTCCGACTCGCACCGAAGCGATCCTCGGTGATTTTCTACTAAGATTTTGTAGACAATAGACAATCCTAAACCGGTACCTTTACCAATTTCCTTAGTGGTGAAAAACTGCTCGAACATTCGCTCTTTTATCTGTGGTGTCATTCCGGTTCCCGTGTCAGCAATCCGCACTCTCACGTGATCTGGCCCAGCTAATTCTGTGGTGATCGAAATTTTTAGCGCAGCATAGGGCTGATTTTGTGATACCTCGTCCAAAGCATCGATCGCGTTGGTAATTAGATTCATAAATACTTGATTTAGCTGTCCTGAATAACACTCTACAGGAGGCAATTTTCCATAATTTTTAACTACTTGAATGTCGCGACGGTCTATTTGAGAATTGAGACGGTTTCGCAAAATTAACACGGTGCTGTCAATGCTGTCATGCAAATCGCACATGGTCATGTTACTGTTATCGGTTCGCGAAAAGTTGCCCATAGATTTGACGATTTCGCGAATGCGATTGGAACCCATTTGCATGGAAGAGATAACTTTAGGCAAGTCTTCAACTAGAAAATCAAGATCTATCTCTTCGATTTTAGCTGTGATTTCGGGACAGGGATTGGGATAGCATTCTTGATAGAGACACAACAGGTGCAACAAATCTTGAGTATAAATTGCGGCATGGCTCAAGTTGCCGTAAATAAAACTAACTGGGTTATTAATTTCGTGGACGATACTAGCCATTAGCGCCCCCAGCGAAGACATTTTTTCGCTGTGGAGGAGTTGAGCTTGAGTTTGTTTTAGTTCGCAAAGTGCGCGATCGAGCTCGGCAGCTTGAGCTTCTGCTTTCGCGGTAGCAGCACAACTTTCTTGATAAAGTTCAACCTGTTTGAGGTCGATTTCAAATTGTTCTATTTCGCTTTCTTGCTGGTATTGACTCACCACGGCATCGAAAGCTTCTAGCAAGTCGCCGCCCGCTGCTTCGATAATGTACAGCAAATGGGGATTTTCCAGCATGAGTTCCGCATCGGGAACTTGCAGCAATGCTTTTATGCGATCGATATATGCGCGCACTTGTTTGTCTAAGTACAGTGGCGGCTCAAAATACATTGCCTTGAGGGTTGCTGAAGGGGGACTCACTAAGTTGACGCTGCTGCCAATATTAATTAAGTCGCGGTGCGATTTTTCCATAAGCTCGATCGCCTCTAACAAATTTCCCCGCAGTTTGCCTCTTTCTACCCCATTCTGAGAGCAAACTAACCTCATGCAAAAAAAAGCCGTTCGTTGGGAAAGCATTCGCTGGCGGCCGCTGATATTAATTACCGCAGCACTAATTTTTCTGGCTGTCGTAATTTGTTCCAGATTAAAGTAGTTGCTCAGTGCTGCCATTGGTAATACTCCCGACTCAACTAAATGTCTGTAGCTCCTGCTGACACAAGATTTAAGAGCCATAAAAATAAGTGTACAATACACTAATCAATATATTCTGTATTTCCTAATAAAGTAGTATACTAAAACACAATTATTTGCAATTGGTCGCATATCACAATTTTTAGGATTCGGCTTCTTGCACAGTTTTTCTTAACTATTCAAAAATTTACAAGTCAACTTCGCCATAATTTGAGCTTGAGTTTGCGGCAACCCATGAGCAGCATTGGGAATAATTGCTAACTCTGCCCCCGGTATCTCATTAGCGTAGGTTTCACAGTGCCATAGAGGAATTGTTTCGTCACTCTCTGCTGCGATGACTAAGGTAGGAATTTGCAATTTGTGAATTTCTTTTTCTACTGTATCAACTGCATCTTCTGGCCGCATCCGGCTCATTAAAAATGACCTTGCTACTGGTTGAGACATTAACTCCCTGCGCCACGCGGAAATTTGTTGCAATTTCTCACTTTTTCCCGCTAAACTCGCAAAAGGTTTTGCCAACTGCAAGGCCCAATCAACGGCTGGGGTTTCCCACAGCAGCGGCCGAAAAGCATCGTATTGACCGCAAAAACTGTCGTCCCGAATTCCGGCTGGTGCTGCTAACACTAAACTGCTAACAGAATTAGGATATTTGAGGGAATATGCAGATGCTACCCAACCGCCAAAAGAATGTCCGATGATGCAGCAGGGTTCGATATTTAGTTGTTCTACAACTTGCCGGACAAAAGCAACTTCTACAGCTACGTCGTAGCGGATTTCTGGTTTGCTGGATTCTCCAAAACCTAACATATCTAAACTGATGCACCGAAACTGAGATTTCAATAACTCAATTAATGGCAGCCAGCAAGTCTTTTCCCCTAAGAAACCGTGCAGCATCAATAAGGGTCTGCCGCACCCGATGTCGAGGTAGGCGGCTATTTGGGTGGTGCTATTGACAAATGTACTTAATGTGTGCTTTTGTCCTACAAGTGCTTGAGACTGCATAGGGATCGACTCCTGATAGGTAAGAAATCTTTGTAAATAATTGTAACAAAAAAGCAGTCCAAAGGTTAAACTTCATTACGGAGTACACAGTTAGAAATAGACCATGATATTCTCTATGATTATTAGAAAATACTACAAACCCAAAGCAGGAGAACACTTTGAACTCTACTTTAAAACAGTACCCGGCTTGCTCTCTTCGCGAAGATGTCAGTGAGTACGTAGCACACCTACAGCTTCACATGACTTTACAAGCTCGCAACTTGCTCCCTACCATTACCACCGCTAAGGATAGTCGCGAACAACTGTTGCAGCAGACTCAGGCTCATTTTGAGAAACGAGTTTCTCGCCAAGCTATTTAAACAAATTTTTCGGGGTCATTACGATCGCCCGCGATCGAACTTTCCCACATTTCAGCATCCCAGAAACCCGGTAGCCTCAAAAATACCGGGTTTCTTTTCGGCTAATTATGCAGGGGGCCCGGTTTTGGGTAATATGCGTTGGGTGTGCTTTAAATTTAATCTCTATGCGAATTCCGATAATTGCATTTTTGACTTTGGCTGCGCTGGCTGGCGGCGAATTGGCAGCGCGGGCGATCGATCCGAGTGCCGCACCGACTGAGGCAGAGTTTAGAGAGGGAACTGCACAGGCACAGAGGGCGCAGAGGGAGGATGAGGTCATTGGTGATAACTTAACGTTAAACCCACCGTCTCTCTTGTTTGTAGCGAAGTCTAGATCCCCCCTAACCCCCCTTAATAAGGGGGGGACAAAAAATATGCTCAAATTGGGTCTTCTTAAGGGGGATTTAGGGGGATCTAGACTAGATGACAAGCGACATTTGTTATCGGTTCCAGTCTTAAATAGTTACCAATCGGATGAGGTGAGTCCAACTGTGCAGGATTTGCCGACATCCGATGAGCTCGCAGCTTCTCCAGAAGTACGCGCGACGCAGCTATCCCCTAGGGAATCGCCCTCATATCGTTTCCGGTTGCATCAAAATAATAAAATCGAGTCAACAGTTAACACTCAACCATTGAGTTTTTCCACCCCTCCTTCAACAGTCAACAGTCAACAGTCAACAGTCAACAATCACCTGACGGTGCAACCGGAATTGATATCACTTAAGTCCAGCCACAATAAAGATTTTACATCTCTGTTAAAAACTCCGGCGACGATCGCGGCACAAGCCAAAATCCCCGAAGCAGTCAACCTCAACGCCCGACAGCTAGACGGTACTCTACAAATCACTCAAGCAAGCAATGCTGAAGGCGTTTACGTTGCTGAGGTGAAAATTCGCTTTGTCAATTCCAGAGGTGAAGCTGTTGATAAAAAAGGGAATCCGGTTGAGGGCAGAATTTCGGAAGATTTTATCCGAGGTGAGCTCAAACTCAAGGCGGGGGATAACTACAGCCGGCAAGTTGTACGATCGGATTTGCAGCAGTTGCAGCAATTGGGATTGTTTGACAAAGTGACGGTTTCCATTGAAGAAGTTGGCACGGATGTTAATGTAATCTACAACGTTCAAGAGCGATCGGCTCGCTCTTTTAGCGTGAGTGCCAGTCTTAGTGATGATATTGGCGTTGCTGTTCCTCTTTCATATACCGATCGAACTTTCGGCACAAACCCACAGCGACTGGCGGTGGAACTTCAGCCCAGCCTCCGAGGTATCCAGTACGATGTCCAGTTTGTCAGCCCTTACCTTGCCGCCGAAGACCGTTTGGGATACAGTGTGAGAGCTTTTGGCGATCGCAGAATATCGGAAATTTTCAACAAAGATATTGATTTGCCCAACGGGGACCGAGTTCGGGAAATTCGGATGGGGGGAAATCTGAGGTTTACCAGACCTTTGGGCGATTGGCAATCGACTTTGGGACTGAATTATACAAACATCAGTACGCGCGATCGCAACTTAAATATCGCCCGCCGCGACGAACTCGGCAATCCTCTCACATTCAGCGGCAGCGGCGTTGACGAGTTATACACTGTTTCTTTTGGTGCGATCCTCGATCGGCGGGACAATCCCTTCAACCCCACGATCGGCTCGATTCTCAGCCTCAGCACCGAGCAGTCGATACCTCTGGGGCGAGGTAACATTGTGAGTAACAGGCTGTTAGCGAATTATATACAGTATGTGCCATTAACTTTGTTGGGCATCAGCAAGTCCGAAGCTTTACCCGAAATGCTGGCTTTTAACTTGCAAGCGGGCACGGTAATCGGGGATTTGCCACCAACGGAAGCTTTTCGCCTCGGCGGCCGCAATTCTGTGCGGACTTACGATAGCGGGGATATTGGCAGTGGCCGGAGTTATTTTTTGGCTTCGGGTGAATATCGGTTTCCTGTCGGTCAGGATGTCGGCGGCGTGATATTTGTTGATTTTGCGTCGGATTTGGGAACGGGAGATAGTGTACTCGGAAAACCGGCGGTAGTCAGGGATAAACCGGGGACTGGGGCGGGTGTTGGGGTGGGTGTGAGGGTGCGATCGTCCTTTGGATTAATTCGCTTAGATATGGGTGTTAGCGACTCCGGCGACATCAAATTTGTACTCGGTACAAAGCAGCGATTTTAAGAATAGTGCAACAGATCAGTTAAACCACAATCTTAAACAGATTTTGCGCGACTCAATTGCCGCCAAAGCCTTTAGCAGGGCATCATCAAACCTATCGGCCTCGGCTGGCGGGGTGTCGGTGATTGCTGCGTCTGATTGGGCGAGTTGTCGATCGAATAATTGAGTTTGATTTCTTTCCTAAACCCAACCTCCACAGTTTGCGGTAGTAATCGAAATCGAGTGAAATATAGCACCTCGGTAAGGACACAACAATGTTGTATCCCTACTTTGTTGTAGGCAATTGACAATTGCTATATTTATTTATGCTCGTAAATGCTTAACGCTTTGGTTTCTTCACATCAATAATTTTCGGCTTAGCCGGCGGAGTGCGCGGATAAAACTTAAACTTATTGAGTGCAGCACTTGCCGATTTAGCCACACCGCTATCTATATCTCGCAAAGCTTTTTGTAGCAGCGGAATCACTTTTTCAGACTTAATCATTGCTAGTGCTTCCACAGCAGCTTCGCGCACCTCCGGGTGAATATCTTGAGCTAATTTTCCCAAGGTTTCTATTGCTCGCTGACCTTCGGCTCTCAGAGCATTAGCAGCAGCCATTTTACCTAAAGCAGACGCGGCAAACTTGCGGGTTTCTTTGTCCTGACTTTGAACACATCCCATCAACTGCGGTAGGGAATAGCTAGGTGCTTGTCTGGTAATTGGAGGCTGTTGTTCGACTTCGGGTTGAGGTAAATCAATTGGTTGTGGTTCCGAAAAATCTGTGTAATTTAACTCTTCTTCAACTTCTGTTTGATTTAACTCACTTGAGAGTTCCTGCCAAACTTCTTCTTGTGATAAACCTTCGGCAAATTCTGTTGAATTTAACTGACTGAACTGCTGCTCCGGGACTTCTTGTTGTTGTACATTACTCTCGTACTGCTCTTGCAAAGATCTGATAGTAGCTTGCATCTGAGCTTCGTGAGCTCTCAACTGCTCGTGAGCCGCTTGCAACTGACTCTCGTATTGCTCTTGCAAAGCCTCCATATTTAACTGCATCTCAACCTCGCGGTTCTCATATTCTTCAGCAGTTTGCCTCAAGCGAATTTCGTGTTCATTTTGCAAGTTTTGCAAATGTTGCTCCATCTGAGCTTGATAATTTAGATGCAATTCGTCAGCAACTCTGAGTAAATGATGTTCGTGTTCTGCTTGCAAAGATTGGATATTTTGCTGCATCCTAGCATTGTTAGCGGCTTCTAATTCCTCGCTGATTTGTCGCCGCAGCTCATGCTCGTCTACGCTGGCAACTTGTGGGATCTGACTGTCGCGTTCGGCCTGAAGTTGTTGGAGCTGATTTTCATATTGAGCCGCAACTTGTTTGAGCTGGTTTTCGTATTGGGTAGTAACTTGTCTGAGTAAATTTTCATGTTCGATAGTAGCTTTTCTAAGCTGATTTTCCCGTTCTCCTTGCTGAGATTCGACAGCTTGTTGCACCCGAGACATCTGAGCTAATTCTATTTCCTCACTAATTCTGCGAGTTTGCTGTAAGTATTCTTGTTTTTGCTTGTTTAAGCGCTTTTCATACAACCAGTAAGCAACTGCTACCCCTGCCAAAAAACCTACGATCGCTCCTATGATACCCACAACTGAGATCCTCCCGACAAAATAGTGATGCTGGACTTTTTACATTTAACCATATAGCCTCCTGTAACCGCCCAGTAGCAACAGCCAGGCTGTCACTGCGAGCCAGTGAACCGCCACCGCAGGCCAGATAGAACCGCTTTGCAGGTATGCGAGGGAACACGCAACTCCCAAAATTGCCGCCAGTAGCAAAAACACTGGATTCATAAAGGTCGCTCGACCAACCGGGTAAAAAGTCAGTGCGTTCAGCGGGTGGTAAACTACAAAAATCGCCAAACTCGCGCATCCCCAAAACCACAGGATTAACCCAGAAGCGTTCTCGAACGGGTGTGGCAGCATTAACACCCGGAACAATAATTCCTCGGTGATGCCCGGACTTAACAAACAGCCAATGAGCACTCCCACAATTGTACGCCGAGAGGTTTGCACGTCTACTTTTAGAAATCCCGACCAGAAACCCACGGAAAGAGCGATCAAAGTGTAAACCAGCGCGAGCATAGCTGCAACCAGCCAATCAGTGAAATCGGGAATAGTTGAAAAAGCCAGGGTGACGCGACGTATCAGGAATCCCGGCAGCGCGTGAAGCGGAGCTATCCCGAAGGGAATCGCACTAAAATTTAACATAATCAAACTGATCCTTAAAATTTTCAAACAGATGTTAGCAGTAAGCTGAGCCGTTTATTATGCAAAACCAATCATTGCCGTCCGTCAGAGTCCGCGTTTTTGTTTCGGGATTAGTTCAAGGAGTAGGATACCGATATTCAACGAGGAATCAAGCAAAGTATTTCGGCCTCAGCGGCTGGGTAAGAAATCTCCCCGATGGGCGCGTCGAGGCTGTCTTTGAAGGATCTAAAAAAGCTGTTGAAGGAATGATTAGTTGGTGCCGCCGCGGCCCCACGGGTGCTAGGGTGAGTGAGTTGGTTTTGGAATACGAAGACCCGGAGGGTGATTCCCTTCAAGATAGCTCCGCCGCGCGTACTTTTGAGATCCGCCGATAAAACAATAAAGGGAATAATCTGCGGTTGAAATTGCTACTGTAGAAACGAGGTCTGCCTTGTATAAGGCAGGCTTCGCTCACGCTGACTAAAGAATGAATCGCATACAAAACGCCAATTTGGTATTGCCAATTTATCAATGATGAGCAAGTTGACTTAAATTAGCAAACAACTGAGCAACTTTGGTCAAATCTTTATCTCCCGGCGCTATTTCTACGCCGCTAGAAAGGTCAACACCGCTGAAGTTATTGCCGATCGCGCTATCAATTGCATTTAAAATATTATCGGGTGTTAAACCGCCCGCCAGCAGCCAAGGACACTGCGGTCTAAACTCTGATAACATCATCCAGTCGATCGTTTTACCAGTACCGCCCAATTGCTCTGGATGGTAAGCATCCAGCAGTAAAGTATCGACACGAACAGCATAAATAGCCGCCGTCTCTAGAGTTTCAGGAGTCTTAACTCTCAGGGCTTTGATAATTTCAATTCCCGGCAAAAACTGCCGCAGTCGATCGCAATATTCCGCTGTTTCATCTCCATGCAACTGCACCCCGCTTAAATTTGACTCTGCCGCTACTTGACAGATATTTTCTATTGTGGTGTTTGCAAAAACGCCGATGCGATCGACATTTTCCGGCAACTGCTCGACAATCAGGCGAATTGTTTCTGGGCTGACATAGCGCGGGGAAGCAGGCACACAGATAAACCCCAAAGCTTGGGCTCCCAAGCGGGCGATCGCAATTCCTTGGTCTAATTTAGTGATTCCGCAAATTTTAACCCGCACTCCGACTCCTCGCTTCCGAATTTGTATCAAAATATAAACGAATTGTTAACTATTAAAACAAATCTTAGTTTAATGCAAAACGCTTTTTATAATCTTGGAAATCAATTGATCTGTGAAATCAGGAGATAAGAACGTGATCAACTCATCTTTGCTGTTAGCCGTACAATCTACCGCTCCCTCAACACCGGAGTGGTCTCCACTGGTAGGACTGACAATGATTTTATGTAATTTGCTGGCGATCACGATCGGCTACTACGGCATAGACAAGCGAAACCGAGGCAAGGGCCCAGCTTTACCCGTTGCACTCCCTGGAATGTTCAAAGGCTTTGGCGTACCAGAATTGCTGGCAACAGCCAGCTTCGGCCACTTGCTCGGAGCCGGAGTAATCTTGGGCTTGGGTAACGCCGGAGTTCTGTAAAAATCAGGGGAAAGGCAAAGGCAAGGGGTAGAAAAGATATAATAGAAACTCTTTCTTCCTCTCCTTTCCCAGGAAACTTCATGCAGACAGGTTGGCGAATCGGCTCTTTATTTGGCATCCCCCTAGTTATAGATTATTCGTGGTTTATAATTTTAGCCTTAGCAACCCGCGAATACGCCACCAGTTACCGCGTGTGGGGGCCTGCGCTCTCCTGGAGTGCGGGGTTGGCAATAGCTCTGCTGCTGTTTGCTTCCGTGCTCTTGCACGAACTCGGACACAGCTTGGCGGCGATATCGCAAGGCATTAAAGTTAATTCTATTACCTTATTCTTATTTGGCGGAGTAGCTTCGATCGACTCGGAATCAAAAACTCCCGGTCAAGCTTTTCAAGTAGCCATTGCCGGCCCTTTAGTCAGCTTTGCGCTGTTTTTAATCCTCGGTTTGGGTGCTCAAGTTCTTCCCCCTCAAAGTTTGCTAGCAATTGTCACCGAAAGGGTAGCACTAATCAATCTCGTTTTGGGATTATTTAACTTAATTCCCGGTCTGCCTTTGGATGGAGGACAAGTTTTAAAAGCAGCAATTTGGAAAATCACCGGCTCTCGATTTGCCGGCGTTCGCTGGGCGGCAAAAACAGGACAAGTTTTAGGTTGGCTGGGTGTTGCTTTGGGTCTAAGTTTATGCTTGTTAGCGCGCGAGTACGGCGGCTTGTGGATTGCGCTGATCGGCTGGTTTGGCATTCGCAATGCCACTGCTTATAGCAGATTGACTTCACTGCAAGAAGCCCTGCTCAAAATTAAAGCCAGCGATGCGATGAGCCGCGAGTTTCGAGTTGTAGATGCAGATTTGACTCTGCGAGAATTTGCCGATCGATATTTGTTAGAAGTCAATCCGTTTCCATTTTATATTGCTGCGACCAACGGCCGGGATTTGGGCTTAGTGTCGATCGACGATATCCGCTTCACAGAACGCAGTCAATGGCAAGTTCAGACTTTGCACAACATTTTGAAACCCCTGGGAAAAACCCCCACAGTCTCCGAAAAAGCATCCATCGCAGAAGTAATTAACAGCATGGAAGCCCGTCAACTCCCCCGAATCATCGTCCTCTCGCCTATTGGTTCAGTAGCGGGGACGATTGATCGGGGTGACGTGGTTAAAGTTTTAGCAAAATACCTCAAACCCCAGATTTCCGAAGCCGACATCAAACGCAGCAAAGAAGAAAACAGCTATCCGCAGGGATTGAAATTAAGTGCGATCGCCAAAACCGCACAAGAAAACTAAAATTTTGGCATCAGTAAGGGGCATTTACGAGCGCGCCAATGTTAGATTGTTGAAACCAACAATTATTAATATGCCCAAATTATTTCATCAATTTCATCGTCAGTTGAAGGAGAGAGGGTGGAGCTGGAAAAACTTAACTCATTCCTTCCCCTTCGCTGACTTGCAACCTCTTGCTATTATCTGGATTGTCGTGACCGGAACTTTATTGGGAGTGCGGCATTTAGGCGGATTGCAGCCACTAGAATTAAATGCTTACGACCTCATGGTGCAGTTGCGACCCGATCAGGACCCTGACCCCAGGTTGCTGATAGTTGAAGTCACAGAGCAGGATATTAATAATTTTGAAAAATGGCCAATTTCCGATCGCACTTTAGCAAAAGCGATCGCAGAAATAGCTCGTCTTGAACCCATAGCTATTGGCATAGATATAATTCGCACGACTCCCTACGAACCGGGAAATGCAGAATTAGCAACTCAACTTAAAAACCCCAAAGTATTTCCCATTACCTTTATCGGCAACTCAGAGTACGATCGAGCTCCCCCACCTCCCAATATACAAAAAGAACGGATAGGATTTAACGATTTAGTCCTCGATCCTGATGGTAGAGTGCGTCGAAATTTGATGTTTGCTGGCGATGGTAAAACCACACTTACTTCATTTTCAATGCGGCTAGCTTTTGCATATTTGGATAGCCAAAAAATAGATTCTCAATTGACAAAAAAACAAGAGATTCAGGCTAATAAAACAGTATTTGCAAAATTGCAATCGGACTCAGGAGGTTATCAAAACATTAATGCCCAAGGCTATCAAGTCTTACTCAATTACCGCTCTGCTGAAAATATAGCAAAGAGCGTGACACTAACTCAAGTTTTGGAGCAAAAAGTTGATCCTAAATTGGTGAAGGGTAAAATAGTGCTAATAGGCGTTACAGCCCGAACTGTCAAAGATTTATTCTCCAGCCCTTACAGCGCTACTGCCAGCGGAAACCGCCTGATGCCTGGGGTATTAATTCACGCCACTGCCACCAGCCAAATTCTCAGTGCAGCTTTAGACGGCAAAGGGCTATTTTGGTATTGGGACGAATGGCAAGAAATTCTCTGGATCGCTGTTTGGAGTGCAGTGGGCGGCTGTTTAGCTTGGCGGCTAGAAAAATCCCTGAATTTGATGGGAAGTGCGATCGCAGCTTGCGGCTCATTATTCGGATTCACCTTTTTCCTTTTCATGCAACAGGGGTGGATACCTGTAATCACTCCAGCCCTGGCCCTTTTAATCACCGCAGGAGTCGCAGTCACCTATAAGTACGAGCAGTCGAGGCAACAGGAAGGGATTGTGATGAAATTATTAGGACAACAAACTTCACCCGCGATCGCAAATGCCCTGTGGAAAGAGCGCGTCCATCTGCTCGAATCAGGGTTATTGCCAGGGCAAAAAGTTACTGCTACTATCGTCCTCACCGACTTGCAGGGTTTTAGTACAATCTGCGAAAAACTACCGCCAGAAGTAGTAATGAGTTGGTTAAATGAGTATTTATCAGCAATGGCCCAAGAAGTCCAAGGACATCAAGGCGTGATTAATAAATTTACCGGAGATGGAATGCTGGCAGTATTTGGCGTACCCATTCCCCGCACAACTCCCGAAGAAATAGCAGAAGATGCTCGCTGCGCCGTATCTTGCGCTCTAGCCATCAGTTCCCGCTTGCCACAAATGAATCAAAATTGGCTCGATCGGGGTTTGCCGTCCGCAAAAATGCGAGTAGGCATCTTTACAGGGCCTGTGATGGTGGGTAGTCTGGGAGGCTCAACCCGTTTAGAATATGGAGTGATCGGCGACAGCGTAAATATTGCCTCTCGGCTCGAAAGCTGCGAAAAGGATCGGCAAGAGGACACTTGCCGGATATTGATTGCAGAAGAAACCTTTCTGCATCTGGCAGACAAATTTGAAGTAGAATCTTGGGGAGCTTTACCACTAAAAGGCAGGGAACAAAAAGTTAATGTCTACCGCGTCTTGGGAGAAGCAAGATCGGGAAAGTAAAAAGAGACAAAATAACTTTAAAAATTCAGGGAACTACTATGAAAAAAATGACTAATTTTTGGCTAAATTTGCTCGCATTTGGTTCCATATTCTTAATAGGAGCATTTAACGGTTGCCCATTGGCAGGTCTGGGACAGCCAATACCAAGGGAGTCGGGCAAGCCAGGCACTGAATCGGGAGGGCCGCGCTTCGGTCCGCCGACTCCAAGCACAGATGGCAAGCCAGGCACTGAACCGGGAGGGCCGCGCTTCATTCAGCCCCGTGAAGATATAGATGAGCGCCCCCCCACTCAACCGAGACGGCCTATACGCGGTGGCTGCGCGAGCATTAGTCAGCTAAGTCTCACAGCCTTAGTGCCTAAAAATAAGATCGGACGGACTGTTTCCGACTATCCAACTTTCTTTTTCTACTTGCCTCAAACAGAGGCAGAATTAGCCGAATTTACCCTAAACGATGAAAGCGGCAACCAGATTTATAAACAGGATGTCACAATTAGCAATTTATCAGGGGTGATCGGGGTTAGTATCCCCGCTAACCAAAATCTGCCGCCCTTGGAAGTAGGCAAAAGTTACACTTGGAATTTTACAGTGATTTGCGACTCTCAAGACAGATCGAGCGATCAGATCGAAAGCGGTACTGTACGGCGAGTTGAAATCAGTGCAGATATCCGCCGTCAATTAGATCAGGCAGATCCGCGCCAGAAAACCGTTATTTATGCTGAAAATGGGATTTGGCTAGATGCCCTCAGCACCCTAGCTGCGGCTCGCCAAGCCAATCCTAACGATGCAGAATTAGCTGCTGATTGGGAAAGCTTGCTAGAGTCAGTGACATTGGGCAAAATTGCCAAAGAGCCGATCGTTCCAACTACGCCACAACCATAAGCTGTACTGCATTTAAATTTAACTTTTCTGGCGGCGTTACAACAACGGGCTAGAAAAGTTTTAACCCACATTCCGCAGATGTGGGTGGAATTTTTTTATCAGTTGTGAAAAGTGGGAACCCCAAAGTTTTTCCGTTGAACT
>NZ_JAUBPR010000201.1:0-6523 GCF_036700845.1 Microcoleus sp. S13_C5 | reverse complement strand
AACCTTTTAAGTGGACATATAAGGGTAAAGTCTTGGCTGTCTAATAGTCTGTGTATTTACGCCGAGGTGTACTAGTTGATAGTCTGTTACAATCCGCAAACAAAAAGCAAAAACTCAATGACATTCAATCCCGCGTCTTTCTGCAAACTTGGGAGGGACACTCTTATCAAGAGATAGCCGATCGCTTACTTTACGAACATGACTATATCAAAAAAGTCGGTTCGCATTTGTGGCGAAATCTCTCTCAAATCATCGGCGAAAAAGTCTCAAAGCAAAATCTGCAAGCAGTTTTGCGCCGCTACCAGCATTGCTGTGCGGGCATCTTGGACGCTAGCAAACGAGATAACAGCACCCAAGATTGGGGAGAAGCGATCGATGTTTCCCAATTTTACAACCGGCAACAGGAACTAGAAACTTTAGAAACTTGGATTAGCGGCAATTCTACTCGCGCGATCGGTATTTTTGGAATTGGCGGTATTGGCAAAACTTCTCTGTCTGTCAAACTCGCCCAGCAAATTCAATCTCAATTTGAATACGTAATTTGGCGGAGTTTGCAGCAAGCACCGCGATTAGATGTTATCCTCAGCAATATTTTACCGATTTTAACTAATTCATCAGCCACAAACAATCACTCTATTGATGCTCTCATGGAACAGTTGCGGCAAAAACGCTGTTTGTTAATTTTCGACAATCTGGAGTCGATTTTGCAAGGGGGAAATCGCAGCGGACAATATCAACAAGGGTTTGAAAATTACCGACAGTTATTGGCGCGCATTGCTGACGAACCGCACCAAAGTTGTATGATTTTAACCGGACGAGAACAACCGGGTGGGTTTGCTGTACGATCGGGCGAAAATTTACCAGTGCGATCGCTCCAACTCTTCGGAGTTTCACCGCCAGTATGCCAGAAAATCATCGCCGATAAAGGATTAAAGGCAACCCTATTGCAGTGTCAAGATATTGTCAACTACTTTGGCGGCAATCCCCTCGCCCTCAAACTTGCTGCAACGACTATTAAAACACTTTTTGGCGGTGACATTCACGCATTTTTAGTACAAGGAAATACTGTTTTTAGCCATTTCTGGGATTTGCTCGATCGCCAGTTCTATCGCTTGTCTCCCCTGCAACAAAAAATTATGTACTGGCTCGCAATTAACCAAGAAGGAGCGACTCCTGCGAAGTTAAAAGCTGAAAATTTGCCCAAAGTGTCTGGAAGGCAACTGATGGAAGCATTGGAGGGGCTGGCTGAACGATCGCTCATCGAGGATCGGCGATCGCTCAATTATACTGCATCAACAAGTTTAATGCTACAACCCGCGATCGTCGAGTATGTCAGAGAACGCTTACTCCAAAATGCTGAGCAAGAATTGATGACAAACAAACTTAACTTATTGATAGCTTAAGCCTTGGTGATTGATTAAGTGCGATCGTACCAACTTTGCAGGGCCAAGCGGTGAACTTCCCGCCAGCTAATATTTTTAAGTCTGGCAATTTCCGCGCAATCTTCGTATTCTGGCTGTACATTAACAATCGTTTCTCCCGACTTCGCAACTTTTATCTTGACTTCGCCGTATTCTGTTTGAACTGTCTGGATTTCCCGGTGTAAAATAGTTCTCTGTTGAGTCGATCGCCTAATTCCTAGAGTAGTAGTCTCGCGAAAGATAACTGCTTCGCAAGCATCCTGAAATTCGGGATGACAAATCGCAGTTAACAAAACCCCCAGCCGCGACTTTTTCATCACAATTGGGGCAGTAAAAACATCCAGAGCTCCGGCGGCAAACAAAGCATCAAAAACATAGCCGATCGCCTGCGGACTCAAATCATCAATTTGCGTTTCCTGTACACAGATTGCTTCTCGATTGTTGGTTAAATTTTCTTTTCTGACTTCTGACTTCTCCCCTATCCAGAGGCGCAAAATATTAGGAATTGCCAGGTTTCGAGAACCTGCACCCAAACCGATCGCCTGAATTTGCATCGGCGGTGGTGGGCCGAAACCAGCGGCGAGAGTACAGGCGATCGCAGTTCCCGTAGGAGTGCACAATTCGCGATCGATCCCATTGCTATAAACCGGCACTCGGTGCGTTTCCCACAACCGCATCACCGCCGGCGTCGGCACCGCTAATCGGCCGTGGGCCGCCTTCACCGTACCTGCGCCAGTCGGCATCGCCGAAAAGTAAAACTCCTGAATATCCAACCAATCCAAACCCAAACAAGTACCGACAATATCAATAATTGCATCCGTCGCCCCCACCTCGTGAAAGTGAACCTCGCTTGCGGGGATACCGTGTACGGCACCTTCTGCCTCTGCTAATTTGCCAAATACGGCCAAACTCCAAGCTTCCACGCGCGGAGGCAATTTTGCAGAGACGATGATTTGCTCAATTTCGGGCAAATTGCGGTGATGAGTGTGGCTAATTTCTGCATCTGGTTCCCCGTGACTGTGAGAATGTTCTTCCCCGTGATGATGGTGGTGGCGGGCGTCAAAAGTCGGGGATTCCGTTTCCGAGGGATCGAGTTCGGTAGCGGAATTTTCTGGTTTTAACCACAAATCCGCAGCTAAATCGACATAAAATTTAGTTGCTTGTTGAGTATTCCGGTGGACTAATTCCGTCCGCAACTGGTACTCTGTCGAAATGCCGAGCAAATTGAGTTTTTCGATTAGGTAGTCTAAAGGAACGCCGGCGTGGACGAGAGCTCCGATGCACATATCGCCAGCAATGCCGGTTGGACAGTCAAAATAAGCTATTTTATTCATTGTTAACAATTAATTTTTAGCATTGATTGTTTCACTCGATATTTCGATCGCCCACTTAGCCTGCAATATCTTAACATGGCAACTTTTTACGAAGTGCATCCAGTTGCACCCCAGAGAGACCGGATCGATAAAATTCAAAAAGCTCTAAAAAATGGGGCAGTGATGCTTTATCCGACAGATACAGTTTACGCGATCGGCTGCGATATCAACTCCAAGTCTGCAGTAGAACGAGTCAGGCAAATCAAGCAACTATCCAATGATAAGCCTTTAACCTTCCTGTGTTCCTCTCTGTCAAATATCACCGACTATGCTGCAGTTAGCGATGAAGCATACAGAATTATCAAGCGGTTAATACCGGGGCCTTATACATTTCTGCTGCCAGCTACCAAGTTAGTGCCACGGTTGGTAATGAACCCAAAACGGAAAACCACTGGAATTCGCGTTCCCGACCAGCGGCTTTGTTTTACACTGTTGGAAGCCTTGGGAAATCCAATTATTTCAACATCCGCTCACATTACCACGGATGATGAAGGTGCAGCACCAGTCCCTGCATCTAAAGCAGAAAGCTTTGGCAAAGCTGAGCTGTTTGACTGTTTTTCAAAGCTAGTGGATGTCATTGTCGATGACGGTTCCGATCCGGGATATCAAGTTTCTACCATTCTCGACTTAACAGCAAGCGAACCGATTGTTGTTCGCCGTGGTTTGGGTTCGGAAGCTGTCGCCGTTTGGGAAGATTAAAATTTTAAGGGGCTGGTTAAGCGCTAAATTCGCCCACAACCCGCCCTATTCTTTTAGTTCTAAACTGCTTTAAGCCTCTACCTTAACTCCTTTCCAAAAAGCAATATATCCGGCAATATTTTTAGCAGCATCTTTCGGAGTAGGATAGTACCAAGCAGCATCTTTATTAACTTGTCCGCCGACTTCGACACTGTAGTAACTAGCAACACCTTTCCAACCGCAAGTAGTGTGAGTGCTGCTGTCCTTGAAATACTCACGGTTGATGGCATCGGCGGGGAAATAATAGTTGTTGTCTACAATTTCGCACTTGTCGCTCTCGGCCAAAACGGCACCATTCCAAATTGCTTTCGGCATCAGTTTTTCTGCTTAAATTGAGATTCTCAATTATTGTAACTGTATTTGTGCTCAAAAGGCATAGAATAGTTGAGAAGCCAACAACCAACTACTGCAAATGTCAGCGTCGAATCCGCCAATATCTTCTGTGCCGCTGCCCCTGGAACAAGCACTCAAACATTTTTTTGGCTATGACTCTTTCCGCCCGGGGCAGCAGGAAATTGTCGAAGCTGCTTTACAAAAACGGGATATGATGATTGTCATGCCGACGGGCGGTGGCAAGTCTTTGTGTTTTCAATTACCGGCACTGTTGAAACCAGGATTGACTGTGGTTGTTTCGCCGTTAATTGCTCTGATGCAAGACCAGGTGGAAGCTTTGCAGGATAATGGAATTGGGGCGACTTTTCTCAACAGCACTTTGAGCAGTCAGGAAACGCGATCGCGCGAAACTGCGATTCTCGAAGGTAAGATTAAATTGCTCTACGTTGCACCCGAACGCTTGCTCGGTGAGAGATTTTTACCGTTTTTAGATATAGTAGCAAATAAGTTAGGAATTTCGGCATTTGCGATCGACGAAGCCCACTGCGTTTCGGAATGGGGACACGACTTTCGTCCAGAATACAGACAAATGGAACGAGTGCGCGATCGATATCCCGACATTCCCATTATGGCACTAACCGCCACCGCCACCGAGCGCGTCCGCCAAGACATTATCCAGCAGCTAACTCTGCGAAATCCCTACATCCACGTCGCCAGCTTCAACCGCCCCAATTTATACTACGAAGTTCGCCCCAAAACCAAACACAGTTTTGCCGAAGTTTTGCAAATTATCCAAAAAAAAGGCGGTTCGGGAATTATCTATTGCCTCAGCCGCAAAAAAGTTGACGAAGTTGCCTATAAATTACAACAAAGTGGCATCCAAGCCTTACCCTACCACGCCGGCATGAACGATGTCGATCGCGCCACCAATCAAACCCGCTTCATTCGCGACGACGTGCAAGTAATGGTAGCCACAGTTGCCTTCGGTATGGGCATTAACAAACCCGACGTGCGGTTTGTAATTCACTACGACTTGCCCAAGAATCTCGAAGGATACTATCAAGAATCCGGCCGCGCAGGCCGAGACAACGAACCCGCCCATTGTAGCTTATTTTTCGGCTACGGCGATGTCAAAACCATCGACTACATCATCGAGCAAAAACCTGACCCACAAGAACAACGAATTGCCCGCCAACAGTTACGGCGAGTAATCAACTATGCAGAATCCACCGATTGCCGTCGCACAATCCAGTTAAGTTATTTTGGCGATTCATTCCCAGGCAACTGCGGTACTTGCGATAACTGTTGCAACCAAAAACCCGTAGAAGATTGGACGATTGAGGCAATGAAATTTCTTTCTTGCGTTGCGAGATGCCAAGAAAAATTCGGCATGAATCATATTATTGACGTACTGCGCGGTTCAAAAAATCAAAAAATATTGCAATACCAGCACCACCAACTTTCTACTTACGGAATTGGCAAAGATAGAAGTGCTGAGGAATGGAAAAAATTGAGTCGTTCGCTGTTAAATCAAGGTTGTTTAGACGAAAAAACAGACGGATTTCCCATATTGAAACTGAATGAAAAAAGTTGGGAAATTATGAAACGTCAGCGCACAGTTGAAATCGCCATTGAACCCCAGCGGGAAGTACAGGGGAAAGTTCGTTCTTTGGCAGTAGAAGTAGAAGGTTTATTTACCGTACTGCGGACGCTACGCAAACAAATTGCCGACGAACAATTTGTGCCACCTTACGTAGTTTTTGCCGATAAAAGCTTGCGAGATATGGCAGAAAAACGCCCCCAAAATCTCAGAGAATTCGAGGAAGTTTACGGCGTTGGTAGCAACAAGCGAGATAAGTACGGTAAAGTTTTTTTGGAGGCAATTCGCACTTTTTGCCAAGAACAAGGATTGCCAAGTGGTGCTGCATCTTCTGATGTAGCTAATCTTCCAAATCTTTCCAACTTTGCGTCTTATTCCCAGATGCAAACCTGGGAATTATACCGAAAAGGTTTGACAGTTCAAGGAATAGCCAATGCGCGGGGTATGAGTCCTAATACTATTTCTGGGCATCTGATAGAATTGATGGAAATGGGCAGGGAAGTTGATATAAATTTGTTGGTGGAACCGGAACGCCAGCAGGCGATAGTGTACGCAATTGAAGTTATGGGGGATGAGAAACTGAGAGCCATTTATGATTTTTTGGAAGAACGTTATACGTTTGAGGAGATTAAGTTTGTGCGGGCTTGGTGGCGGCAAAATTATGTCGGTTTTTAACCGCAGATGTAGGCTGATGAACGCTGATGGACGCAGATAATTAATAGATAGGAGGGGTAAATGAGAATTAAGAAAGTAGCTTTTTGCGCTCATATATTAAAGTTGCGTTTTTAACCTATTTTTTCCATTTGGCTTTGCTAGCTGGGGTATATGGGGTTGGCAAAGGTTCAATTTCACAAGTAATTTTAAGAGCGCTCTAAGTCAGTAAGCTTGGGTTGGCTAAGCGTCTCATTCTTCGCTATGCTTCGCGCAGTTTCGAGGGCGATAAGTTCCCTTTTTAACTCAACTTTATTGAGCTATAAATACCAGGGTAAGAGCATCTCAATCAAGCTTGACAAAAGGAGTTGAGAACAGTCATCATATAATCATTATTCATAGAAGCC
>NZ_JAUBPR010000200.1:2880-6698 GCF_036700845.1 Microcoleus sp. S13_C5 | reverse complement strand
AGGATTTAGATGCGTCTCGAAAACTTTTTGGTATAATTGAGGGAACATATATTTTGTGTGGGGGTCGCAGCGACCCCCAATTTTTTTTGGTGACGCTTGGCTCAAACCCTTATTCTACCTGATTTGCAGCCCCCTTGTTACCCCTTGAGGTTGGCCTATTATGATTTTAGGGTTAAATTCCCTTAAAATAAAACTTAAAAATGAAAGATTTAATCCTTCATTTTTAAGTTTTAAGTATCAACCGTCAACTATTTTCAAACCATCTCTGGCGAAACTTGCATTGCCGGCTGCGGCTGGAACTGGAACAGCGAATAAACAACATTGCGGCGGATATCCGTCATCATGTCCAAAAACAGCTCGTAACCTTCAGTTTTGTACTCGATTAACGGGTCTTTCTGACCGTAACCGCGCAGCCCTACAGACTCGCGCAAAGCATCCATTTGTTGCAAGTGTTCCCGCCACAAAGTATCAATTTGCTGCAAAATAAAGAACCGTTCCGCATCGCGCATCAATTCAGCTCGGATTGCATTAACTTCCGCTTCTTTAATGTCGTAAGCATTGCGGACTTGTTCGTGCAGGAATGTTTTAATTTCCTCAACTGACAAATCTTCTAGCTGATCCGGTGTCATGTCAGCAAGCAGATAAACAAATTCCTTCACCTTGCTGACGAGTTTGTCGAGTTCCCATTCTTCCGAAGGTAAATCGGGATTGATGTATGCTCCCACGATGTCGTCCATCGTTTGTTCGGCATATCTAATTACCTGTTCTTTGGAGTCCAAACCTTCCAATACTCGGCGACGTTCGGCATAGATTGCTCGACGCTGATTGTTCATCACTTCGTCGTATTCAAATACCTGCTTGCGGATGTCGTAATAGTAGGTTTCGACTTTTTTCTGAGCGCCTTCGAGGGAACGAGTCAGCATTCCAGATTCGATCGGCATATCTTCCTCAACACCGAAAGCCTTCATCAAACCGGCCACCCGTTCGCCGCCGAAAATCCTAAGCAAATTGTCTTCCAAACTCAAGAAAAACCGCGTAGAACCAGGGTCTCCTTGGCGTCCCGCCCGGCCGCGCAACTGATTGTCGATCCGGCGCGATTCGTGGCGTTCAGTACCGATGACGTGCAAGCCTCCCAACTGCACGACTTCATCGTGTTCGGTGCTGGTAAAAGCATCGTACTCCCTGCGAGTTAAATTGTAAGCTTCCCGCAATTTTTGAATTACCGGGTCTTTTGTCGGCGCTTTTTCCGAAGCTATAGCCACGATATCATCGGCTTGCAATTCCGTGAGCGATCGCGCGCCGTACTCCTTCACCGCCAATTCCACCGCCGCCACGAGCATTTGTTCGGCATTTTTCGATAGCTGCGTCGGGAAAATCTGCGCCGAAGCTTTCCAAGACTTTACCTTTTTCTTAGTCGGATCAAAACCTTGAGGTGCGGGGCGGCCACTAATACCAGGCACTTGCACCACCGAAAACCCCTCGTCATCTTCGGGTTGCACGATGCGGGGCATAAAATACTCCCGCAACTTCAGGCGCGCCATGTACTCAGAATTACCGCCCAAAATAATATCAGTACCGCGTCCCGCCATGTTTGTGGCGATCGTCACAGCGCCTTTGCGTCCGGCTTGAGCGATAATTTCTGATTCCCGCTCCACATTTTCCGGTTTAGCATTAAGCAAATTGTGAGGAATTTTCCTCTCCTGCAGCAGCCGCGACAGCAACTCCGACTTTTCCACACTCGTAGTGCCCACCAGCACCGGCCGACCGATCTCGTGCATTTCCGCGCATTCTTGGGAGATGGCATTCCACTTGCCAGCCTCCGCCTTGTAAACCATATCCGAAAGGTCTGTACGGCTGGTAATCCGGTTAGTGGGAATCAGCGTCACTTCCAGATTGTAAATCTTCTCAAACTCGGTCTCTTCAGTCTTTGCCGTCCCAGTCATCCCCGACAGCTTCGGATAAAGCAAAAAGAAATTCTGATAGGTAATCGTCGCCAGCGTCTGAGTTTCCGGCTGAATTTCCGCCCGTTCCTTCGCTTCGATCGCCTGGTGCAAACCGTCACTCCAGCGCCGTCCCGGCATGACCCGGCCGGTAAACTCATCCACAATCACGACTTCGCGATCGGGAGTGACGATGTAGTTAATATCCTTAATAAACAATTCCTTCGCCTTAATCGCATTAAAAATGTAATGCGCCCAAGGGTCAGCCGGGTCGTACAAATCCGTAACACCCAACAACCGCTCAGCTTCACCAAAGCCTTCATCGGTCAATAGCACATTCCGAGCCTTTTCGTCAACCTCGTAATGTTCTTCATTTTCCTTTCTCAGAGCAGCAGCTACCTCAGCCGCCATTATATACTTCTCACTGGGGCGTTCCACCTGGCCGGAAATAATTAAAGGCGTCCGTGCTTCATCAATCAGCACTGAGTCAACCTCGTCAATCACGCAGAAATTAAAAGGACGCTGCACTACATCTTCCATGACAGTAGCCATGTTGTCGCGCAAATAATCAAAGCCGACTTCGCTGTTAGTGGCGTAGGTAATATCGCAGCTATAATTTTTCTTTCGTTCCACCTGATCCATGCCCTGCTGAATCAGTCCCACAGTCAATCCCAGGAAGCGGTGCACCTGTCCCATCCATTCCGCGTCCCGTCTTGCGAGATAATCGTTGACGGTGATGATGTGTACGCCTTTACCGTTGAGGGCGTTGAGGTAAGCCGGCAGCGTCGCCACGAGAGTTTTGCCTTCACCGGTTTTCATTTCGGCAATTTGGCCTTTGTGCAGGATAATGCCCCCGAGGAGTTGGACATCAAAGTGGCGCATTCCTAAAACCCGTTGTCCTGCTTCCCGCACCACTGCAAAAGCCTCGGGCAAGATTTCGTCTAGGATCTCTTTCTCTTCGTTGAGAGATTTAGCTTTTGCCAGACGTTCTTGAAACTCCGCCGTTTTGCCTCTGAGGTCGTCGTCTGAGAGTGCGCGGAAGTCTTCTTCCAAAATATTGATATCAGCTACCCAAGGCTGAAATTTTCTAAGTTTGCGCGCGTTGGGATCGCCTAGCAGATTTTTAAACATGGCAGGAGAGGCAGATTTTTAATAATTTAGCTATTAGCTTTCAGGGTTACGGGCTGTAGTGTTAGCCACAACATATACCCTCCCCGATTGTAGCAACCATTGGCTCTCCTGGGCCGTCGCTGGGGGCGAGCGACCGATTTTGGATTTTAGATTTTAGATTTTAGATTGAATAATCGATCGATTTTGGATTTTGGATTTTGGATTTTCGATTGAATAATTGACCTCTGTTCCGGGTTATTAAGGGGATCGAGGGTCCTAATCGTCAAACAGCAGACCGATCGCATTTTTGGTGAAATTTCCGGAAGGGCGATCGGGTTTTACTCGCGCAAAAGCTACATACTTCTAAAAACCGACCGCCGATCAATTTCCCTCACTGGCCACCAAATCCCACAACGCATCAATACCTGAGCCGAGATATTTTGCATCCTGATGGTGATCGATCCATTGCACGACAGCAGTCAAAACGTCACTAGATTTCAGACCCAACTTACCCAAGGCCTCTGCTGCCTCACTACGCACCCAGTCATCCCCATCTTCCAGACGTAACATCAAAGCATTGATGACAGTTTCGGAAGCATTTCCCAACTTACCCAACGTTGATGCTGCCGAGCTACGCACCCCGTCATTCCCATCTTCCAGACGTAACAGCAAGGCACTGATCACGGCTTCTGAAGCATTTCCCAACTTACCCAACGTTGATGCTGCCGAGCTACGCACCCCGTCATTCCCATCTTCCAGACGTAACAG
>NZ_JAUBPR010000200.1:0-2780 GCF_036700845.1 Microcoleus sp. S13_C5 | reverse complement strand
CAAGGCACTGATCACGGCTTCTGAAGCATTTCCCAAGTTGCCCAAGGCTGATGCTGCCGAGTAACGCACTGAGTTATCCCCATCTTCGAGATGTAGCAGCAGAGCATTGATGACGGGTTCTGAAGCATTTCCCAAGTTGCCCAAGGCCTCTGCTGCCAAGGCACGGGCCGAGTTACCCTCATCTTTGAGACGTAACAGCAAGCCACTGATGACGGGTTCTGAAGCATTTCTCAAGTTGCCCAAGGCCTCTGCTGCCGAGTAACGCACTGAGTTATCCTCATCTTCGAGACGTAACAGCAAGCCACTGATGACGGGTTCTGAAGCATTTCCCAAGTTGCCCAAGGCCTCTGCTGCCTCACTACGCACCCCGTTATTCCCATCTTCGAGACGTAACAGCAAGCCACTGATGACGGGTTCTGAAGCATTTCCCAAGTTGCCCAAGGCCTTTGCTGCCGACCTACGCACCCGCTTATCCTCATCTTCGAGACGTAGTAGCAGAGCATTGATGACAGTTTCTGAAGCATTTCCCAATTTGCCCAGGGCAGATGCTGCCGAGTAACGCACATCCTCATTCGCATCTTTGAGACATAACAGCAGGGGGTTAATGACCCTTTCTGAAGCATTTCCCAACCAGCCGAAAGCTCGTGCTGCCTGACGACGCACATCCTTATTCGCATCTTCGATACGTAACAACAGGGAACTGATGACGGCTTCTTTTTCTCCTAATGCTGCTTGATATCCCTCCAATCCATTTTCACCAATGCCTCTTGCTTTCAAAAGTTGCAAAGTTTGCGCCTCAAACTCAGTCTCATTCATACTGCAAAGGATTTGAGAAACCTGAGAGCGAACTCTCTCACCAACCAGTGCCTCATCGCTTACTTCCAACTCAACCAACTTCTCCAAAATCTCCACACTTAGACTGGAATCTGCCACCTTTAACTCTTTAATATTTTCAGCAAGGCAACTGCCAGCAAAAAACAAATCGCGGTGCAACCATTGCTCATGCTCGCTATTCGCCGTCAAAATTGCCCGCATCGCTTTCGCCGCTTTCTTCGGTTTTTGTTGAGCAATCAACAACAGCAACACTTCCCGCCAGTGGGGGTCATGCAAATGCTCTCGAATATGATTGAGAACAATCTCAAAATCATCCTCATCATCTGCCTGATAGCCGATTTCCTGAGCGCACAAATATTCTTGAAAAGTCTTGTGTACAAAAGCGTACAAATCTTGTCCTTGTTCGTTGAGCAATCCCGTCCGCTGTTGAATAAAATCAACAAATCGTTTAGCTTCCTCTTTTGCCTGGAACCGTTCAACCTGTTTTTTGGTTTTAATATTCTTAGTTAACTGCTCTAACAAATCCTCCTTAGCAACCAGAGTCCCGCCTTCAGGATTATCCGTACTACCCTGAGTGTGAATCCAATAGGCGAGAATTTCCATCAGCCGCCGTAAATCGTCTACATCTAAACACTTGAATACTGACTTCTCGATCATATTTTTGTTAGCATGCCAACACTTTAACAGTGTCTCCACAGCTTTTTCATAAAGCTTGTGGCGTGCCCTCGGCAGTACCGCTTGATAGCGGTGAATCAAAGCAATGATTGTCAGCAATAGCGGATTTCTCGCCAACAATTTAATTCGGTCATTTTCAGCCAGAGCTTTTTTAATGCTATCTTTGCGGCGTTGAGCTTCCGCCGCATCTGGAACGCGGCTGTCGTACCAGCGATTAATAAACTCATCAACCTTAGCATCATCAAACAGTTGTAACTGATAGTGTTCAAACTCCGAAGTATTAAAAAAATCGCGTTTGTAACCAGCAGGGCGAGAAGTAATAATTGCCAGATTGTGATGATACTACCCCAAAAAACTCTTAATGTGCTGCACCACCGCATAGCGCTTGGATTCTTCAACAACCTCATCCAATCCATCCAACAAAATCATCGCCCTACCGTCTGCCAGCCAATACTCAAAAAAGCCTTCTGGCAGGGGTTTCACGGACATAGTTTTCTCAGCAAACTGGCGGGTATAGTCGAGGAGATTGATATCTGAAAGCCTAGCAAAATCCCGAATCTTAATCAAAATCGGCAAGCAATCTATCCCAGAATCCCAGCCGAGTTTTTCTGGAGCATTCTGAGCCAACATCACCGCAAAAAAGCTCAGTAAAGTTGTTTTGTCCGAACCAGGAGCGCCCAGCAACACAAATTTATTTGATTGGTTTTGATTCAATAATTGTGATGCTAAAAACTTTCTAGCAGAGCGAGTTTCTCTCTGCATCTGTTGCAGGTTTTTGCCTTCTTCCAATTCTTGGATATCCAATCGAACATGAATATTTACCTCTTCCAAGACATCGGGCATTACAAAAATTTGAGCCAATTTTTCCGCTTTTTCTATTTCCTGACCTTCGACTGCAGTGCCAGCAAACTTAACATCATCAAACCAGTTAGCCAGTTGCTTCAAATAGTCGGCTTTGGCCACTTTAAACCTTAAATAACTACTGGTTTTCTGAAAATAGGTTTCAGCAAAAACCTCCAACCAATCATACAGTCTTTCGGGAGCGAATCTGCCTTGAATTTTCTTGTGTTCTGGGACTGTCGCATTAAAAGCTGCAACTAAAAACTCAACTTGAGGCTTTTCTTGGTCGTTGAAAGGTTTCAGGAGTTCGGGAAGTGCTTCGGTCAAGAAACTGTTAAGAAAATCTTCGACTACTATCATGTCCGGTCGATCAACCATGATATAATCAGGAGGAACACCACCCCCATCAAATAAAAAATGCCAAAACGAAT
>NZ_JAUBPR010000023.1:0-74910 GCF_036700845.1 Microcoleus sp. S13_C5 | reverse complement strand
AACCAAAATTGGGACGTATTCTCCGCTTATAAAGCCAGTTTAGGCTTTGTTTGGGCTTAAAATTTGTTTAAGTCCCGTTAGGTTTTTTCCGGCTCGATAAAATCAACCAGTTTTTATCGAAAGAAAATTTGTTTCAATCCCTGATAGGGTTTTAGGTTTTTTCCGGCTCAGTCGGCTGATTGGTCGGATGCTAAGGGTACGGTTTCAATCCCTGATAGGGTTTTAGGTTTTTTCCGGCCTTCAGCTACAATACGGACGAATTCTCCGCGTTGGTTTCAATCCCTGATAGGGTTTTAGGTTTTTTCCGGCACATATCCGAGTGAGTTCGGAGAAGGGCTTCCCGGTTTCAATCCCTGATAGGGTTTTAGGTTTTTTCCGGCACGCGAGCCAGATTCAGAATTACTTGTGCAGGCGTCGGTTTCAATCCCTGATAGGGTTTTAGGTTTTTTCCGGCATCCATATGCTATTAAGCTCGCACAGGATAAACGTTTCAATCCCTGATAGGGTTTTAGGTTTTTTCCGGCATCGGGGCGATAAAATCACCCACCTCCTATCTAAAGGTTTCAATCCCTGATAGGGTTTTAGGTTTTTTCCGGCAAAAGGTACTCAATCGGCAATCAGGTGGGCGATCGTTTCAATCCCTGATAGGGTTTTAGGTTTTTTCCGGCCGATGTAATTCTAAATGTTCCCTATTTCTCGCAGCGTTTCAATCCCTGATAGGGTTTTAGGTTTTTTCCGGCGGGTCCTTCGATCTTGGATCGTATGTAAATTCCCTGTTTCAATCCCTGATAGGGTTTTAGGTTTTTTCCGGCGCTTCCAGGTGAAGATTAACGCCATCATTCTCGAAGTTTCAATCCCTGATAGGGTTTTAGGTTTTTTCCGGCTTTCTAACTCTTCTTGGTATTTGATAGCTGCTTTAGTTTCAATCCCTGATAGGGTTTTAGGTTTTTTCCGGCTGAACCAGATAGGCGCTTTTTTGTGATAAATACCCGTTTCAATCCCTGATAGGGTTTTAGGTTTTTTCCGGCCTGCATAAGTAAATTCACTATCGGTTCTTGCGATAGGTTTCAATCCCTGATAGGGTTTTAGGTTTTTTCCGGCCCGAGGTTGTTGCCCGCCATAAAATTTGGCGTTGTTTCAATCCCTGATAGGGTTTTAGGTTTTTTCCGGCTCGGAGTTCAGTGTTCCATGCAGCCATCCCAATAAGTTGTTTCAATCCCTGATAGGGTTTTAGGTTTTTTCCGGCTCCTCAAAGGTGCGTCTTTGCTTCCTCCCGCTTCTAGGTTTCAATCCCTGATAGGGTTTTAGGTTTTTTCCGGCTTCAGTTGTTCTAGTTTGAATCATCTTTTTCCTCGTTTCAATCCCTGATAGGGTTTTAGGTTTTTTCCGGCAGTATTCCACGGCGCGCTTGCTTCGGTCAACAAGTTTCAATCCCTGATAGGGTTTTAGGTTTTTTCCGGCGGTACTGGAGTAATCACGGCGACAACAGAGCCTAGGTTTCAATCCCTGATAGGGTTTTAGGTTTTTTCCGGCTTTCCGCAACATTTCTTGGGAATTTAAAGCAAAGTTTCAATCCCTGATAGGGTTTTAGGTTTTTTCCGGCTTTCTTGGGCTTGAGCCATTCATCAAAATCCTGCACGTTTCAATCCCTGATAGGGTTTTAGGTTTTTTCCGGCATGAGTGCAGGAATTATTGCATTACAAGGACTCTCGTTTCAATCCCTGATAGGGTTTTAGGTTTTTTCCGGCAAACGAGCGCCACCTGCTTTCCACCAAACAGGCGAGACTAAGTTTCAATCCCTGATAGGGTTTTAGGTTTTTTCCGGCCTACTACTGGTGCGGTAATTGGTGCTGGCTTGGGCTGTTTCAATCCCTGATAGGGTTTTAGGTTTTTTCCGGCTTGGCAGGGTTTTAGCTGTTTCTCGCACTACTGTGTTTCAATCCCTGATAGGGTTTTAGGTTTTTTCCGGCCGAGCAAAACACCCTCAAACCCTTACTACTAGGGTTTCAATCCCTGATAGGGTTTTAGGTTTTTTCCGGCGCGGGTTAATTGCCCTAGCATCCATAAATTCTTTCGGTTTCAATCCCTGATAGGGTTTTAGGTTTTTTCCGGCAATTAGAGCATAGGAGAAGCCGCCCCGCTAGTTGTTTCAATCCCTGATAGGGTTTTAGGTTTTTTCCGGCCTCGACAACTCCCTCGCAACTGCCACAGACTTCCTCTCCGTTTCAATCCCTGATAGGGTTTTAGGTTTTTTCCGGCGGGGTTAGAGCGTCGGTTGTGCCTAGTTCACTTTGTTTCAATCCCTGATAGGGTTTTAGGTTTTTTCCGGCCTTATTCGGACTTCTTCGTCCCCTCGTCAATGTCAACGGGAATAGTTTCAATCCCTGATAGGGTTTTAGGTTTTTTCCGGCGCTGCGCTGAACTTAAAGCTTGTGCGTTCAAAGTTGTTTCAATCCCTGATAGGGTTTTAGGTTTTTTCCGGCGCAGCGCGATCGCATCGTAGGGATGCCCCTTGTCAGTTTCAATCCCTGATAGGGTTTTAGGTTTTTTCCGGCTGCCACCACGGTGCCACCACAGTGCCACCACACAGTTTCAATCCCTGATAGGGTTTTAGGTTTTTTCCGGCCATCGTTGCCCTCACTCAGGCTCTCAATTTTCCCAGTTTCAATCCCTGATAGGGTTTTAGGTTTTTTCCGGCGAATAATCTCAATGCTATTCTGCGACCTCCGAAAGTTTCAATCCCTGATAGGGTTTTAGGTTTTTTCCGGCCTATATACTTGCACGTTGCTGTTGGCGTGTCAAGGGTTTCAATCCCTGATAGGGTTTTAGGTTTTTTCCGGCCATATAGTCTTGGGCTTGGATTGGTTCGTTGCAGTTTCAATCCCTGATAGGGTTTTAGGTTTTTTCCGGCCGAAGCCTTTTCCGCTCGTCTGACTCGAATTCCTGAGTTTCAATCCCTGATAGGGTTTTAGGTTTTTTCCGGCCTGTTGGTTTTTGGTAGCGGATTTTACCACCCAGTTTCAATCCCTGATAGGGTTTTAGGTTTTTTCCGGCTTGCCCGAACTGGGCGAGCTGCGAGCCGTGCAACTGTTTCAATCCCTGATAGGGTTTTAGGTTTTTTCCGGCACCGCCCCGGTTTGCCCTGGGGCTTTACTCGCACAAGTTTCAATCCCTGATAGGGTTTTAGGTTTTTTCCGGCTTATCACAGGTCAAACAGTTTTCTTAGTAGTAATTAGGTTTCAATCCCTGATAGGGTTTTAGGTTTTTTCCGGCTTAATGCTTTTAAAGTTGGTTTGTGTTTCAATTTGTTGTTTCAATCCCTGATAGGGTTTTAGGTTTTTTCCGGCTCTTGAAGGTGGCTTTGCTGTGTCTATACTTTGAGTTTCAATCCCTGATAGGGTTTTAGGTTTTTTCCGGCAACAGAAGTGGGTTATTTCGATTATTATGACGCGTTTCAATCCCTGATAGGGTTTTAGGTTTTTTCCGGCAATGTTACGACATCTTTCAATCCATTCTACTGCTGTTTCAATCCCTGATAGGGTTTTAGGTTTTTTCCGGCGAGACAGAATTATTTCGCCTACCTTACTGATAGGTTTCAATCCCTGATAGGGTTTTAGGTTTTTTCCGGCGAAATCCAATTCTGGAGACTTAGCGTGAAAGATGTTTCAATCCCTGATAGGGTTTTAGGTTTTTTCCGGCTGAATTGGCTAAGCAGTTACTTACGTTCAACTTCAAAGTTTCAATCCCTGATAGGGTTTTAGGTTTTTTCCGGCCGCCGGGGTCTGGGAGGCTTGAAATATAAGGTTTTCAAGGTTCAGTTGCGTCTGACTGCAATCAATATACCGTTTGGGCGATCGCCCTGTCAAGGGGGCAAAATTCAAATAGACCTCAAACTCTCTCCCAGTAAAGCTTTCAGCATTTGCGTCTGACCCGCATGAGGTACAAACCACTGCAAACCCAGTCCTAGTAAAGCTCTCAGCCCTTAAAATTCACCCCCTCCGTTCAACACCTACAGCCAGACGCAAAATCACACCATAAAGATCGTAGTATCCAGCGGTGCCCGACCGCCAATCCGCTCGATCTTGCCCTGACAGCAAGCGCACAAATAGTGAAACAGGATGCTGTCTTCTTCCGACTTAATCACCCTACTCAGACGTTGGCGCATCCGGGCATACTCGGTATCCGTCACCTCGCAATGAAACACCGAATACTGCTTCCATTCCCCATAAGACTTGAGAATCTTGTGAATCTTAGTGCGGCGCTTGTCCTCTGATATATCGTAGCAAACCAAAACAAACATAACTTAATTGCCTCCCTATTTCAGAATCAAAGGTGGATACTTATCAACTTCACCCATCAAATACTTAGCCATCAGCCGCCCTTGAATTTCAAAAGCTTCTTGATAAGTACACAACTTTCCCATCACAGGATGCTTGAACTTTGACTGCTTCTTTTCTTCGTAAAGTCGCAAAAAATTGTGCAGCGCTTCTTTTGTTAAAGAAACCGCCCCGCTCAACGGTTCTGCGGTAAAATCATTAGGCGAAACTTTCTGCAAATTTATCGCCGTCAACACTACAGCATCAACTACCAAAGGTCGAAATTCTTCCATCAAATCCAGTGCTAAGGAAGGACGCCCATAGCGCTCAAAATGCAAATATCCCAAATACGGATCGAATCCTACAATATTCACTGCACTTTGAACATCGTGCCGCAGCAGAGAATATCCCAAACTTAACAGAGAATTTACCGGATCAGTAGGCGGACGGCGGCGGCGAACTTCAAAGCTAAATTCCGGCACGCGAATCAGCCGATTGAAGCAGCCAAAATAAGTCGCACTACCCGCCCCCTCTAATCCTCGCAGAGAATTAATACTCGAAGTTTTGTCAATAGACGCAATTACTTGTTTCAATTGGGCGATCGGCTTTTCAAAATCCTGGGGAGAATATTTGCGCTGACACTCTAACAAAGTATTGCGGTAATTCTTGAGTTTTCCCCGTACAAACCCCCTAACTAAATGCACCGCCTGTTCCGATTCCCCAGCCGCTTGCCACTGAGCTTTTCGCACAAAGATGTTTTTCGTCATTTCCGGTTCCAACCTCCCCAAATAACGTCCATTTAGCGTCAGAAAACTTAAAGGAATGTGACGTTCCAAAAGTTCCACAACCACAGCCGGCGAAACTGTAGCGCGTCCCAATGCAACAACACCATCAATCTTAATTTATGGCACGTCCAACAGATTTTTTTTGTCAGCTTTAACCGTCAGACGTTCATCGACTTTGCCAATAAAAGCATCTTCTTGAGTAATGTAAACTGTTCCCATTGTGAAATCTCCTATTTGCAGGTTAACTTGCTTCTTGATAGCGGTTGACTTTGGCCGCAGCTTGGGGCAGACATTGGGGAAAAAGACTGCATCCCGTACACCGAGCGGTGTAAACTGGTAAAGGGATATTTCCCGATCGCCAAAGAGCACCGACTTTTTCAATAGTTGCGATCGTATCCTGTCTCAAACCCTCAGAAATCTCGACTAATTGCCGCTGATGCGACTGCGCGTAATACACATATCCAGTCGCAATAGTTTTCCCCGTCATCTCCTCCAAACAAAGCGCTTGGGCGCAAACCTGCAACTCATCATTATCCCATTCCCCCTTCCGTCCCCGCTTATATTCCACTGGGTAAATCTCACCCTCAGCCGACTCAATCAAATCCGATTTACCAATCAGTTTGTAGCGCTCGGATTTCAGCCAAATCGCCCGCACCTGCCAAGTTTCATCGCGATTAATCTCGCCCATCGTGTGAACGCGATCGTGCAAACTTGTCCCTTCTATGGTATACTGATTATCGGTGAATTCTCCAGCACAAGACATTCGCCAACAGCGGTGAGGACAGTAAGAATACTGGTTGAGAGTTGCAATCGAAATGTAATCAAAATCATTCATAATTTTGATGGTTTGTAGGAAATTAGTAATTGGAATTAGCAACAGGCAAGATGCCTGTTCCACAAGAGTTTAGTGTTATTGTGGGGTGGGCATCTTGCCCGCCCAGGAAATCCGGAATCTTGCCCGCCCTCAAAATCCGTTTAACTCTTATTAACAACTATTCTTCGAGTCATTCCCATCCCCATCGGAGTTTTCCTCCCCACCCCGCAGTAAACAGCAAAATCAGCCAAAGCATTAATTTGCTTAATCACTAAAGGCTCGACATCTCCCAAAATCCGATAACTAACCTCCCCAACCATGCCCACAAAATCGCTTTGATAGTTGGTCAATTTTTCACTTTTTATATTGACAAATGTTGAAAAAAGTGCATCGAAGGAAAGATCGGGAATTGCGATCGGGCTGTACTTATTCCAACGACTGAGGAGACTATTAAAAACGCAGTCTCTAGTAGGAATCACGGAATCAAATTTTCCCTGCCGAAAGGTAGTAGGAGTTGCAAAACTGAAGGCAATTAAGCGATTAGTTTCGGAAGCGCGATCGTACAATTGAGAGTAATCGCAAGCATTAGCCCAAGGCTGATCTACTTGGGGCGTTCCGAGAATCTTAGTAATCATCAAATCGGCGGGCCCCAGATGCCACGGCTTCGAGGGATTGAGATTCAGCCAAAGATTAGTTAATTTGCCGAATAGAGTGTCATCAAGCAGAGTAATCCGCCACCAACAGATGGTATGTTCTGGAATCGGTTCTGTGTGTTCCCATTGGAGGAAATGGTGTTTTTTGAAAGGGCATTTTTTAGTTTGCAAAGGGCTGAGAGTGAAGGATTTTTGGGCGGTGGCATCGTGGAGGCGATCGCCGAGTTGTTTGTCAACGGAGCTCACGAGGGTGAGGAAGAGGGCGTGCAGGTGTCTGCCGGTGAGGTATCCGGGGGGAATCGGGGCCAGGGGAAGGATGTTGAGGACGAGGCTGTGCGGCATATTGGATAGCAAAATTAAAGTGCTGCAGGTTCGTAGTGAGGACTTCAGTTCTCAGCAGGATTAAAGTCCTTACTACGAACCTAAGAGTTAGTTAGCTCTAAAGCGATATTCCATGCAAGCTGGAAGTTGGATATTTTCAAGCTTGTAATATTTCTCGCCTATTTTAATTTCTTCAAGCTTGTAATATTGCCCACGAATTTTGATATTTTGAATCAAACTTACTGGCGGCATATTCACGACATCGTAGCTAATCACTTGATGGGAAAACATCACATCTAACGGATTGAGCAAATAAGAGCAAATGAAGTCACCATTTTTGTGCTCGAATTTGGTAATTTCATCAATCTTTAATTCAGCTTTGCTCATCCACTTTCCCAAGCGTATCCACTTTGCCAGTTTGAGAGACTTCTCTGAGATTATGAAAAACTCAAATTTGCTTTCCGGGGCGATTTCTTTTGTTCTTCCAAAACTAGGGATATTTTTCTGGGTTTTCTCCATCTCAACGTGATAGTTGTTGTTGGCGTATTTCCATGTGTTGAGAGTGGAGGAATGAGAAATAGAACGCCCCGGAGTAACATAAATTCCCTGTTGGTTGAGCGCCGTTAAATGCGGCTCGTATTTAGGAACTTGTTCGGGACAGAAATAGCGATAGGAATGTTCTTCAGAAACGGTGGTGGAATAGATTTCGCTATCCACCAAGCCGAGGGCATAACAAAGCGCGTAATTGTGAATTACAGGCTCTGTTTCGTAAAGTCTCCCTATCTCGCGAGTTGCAAAATAAAGGCTATCGTGCAACTCGATTTGACAGCGGTAAATCAAAGTCATTGTTTTTACTCCGCTGCAGCTGTAGCTCCTGCTTTACCCTTGATATGCTTCTTCGCGTAAGCTTTAGCCTCATCATCGGCTTTCTTTAACATTTTTTTAAGTTCATCTTCATTGCCAATAACAGCTTTAACCTCTGTCACTAATGGTGTAAACTTATCCCCAATAAAGTCTTCATGCACGATAAATTCCTCAGACAGTAACGTTTGGATAGCAGCCCTAGCAGCGACAATCACATCATTTTCATTGAGAGGGTTGTTGGAATTCAGCTTATCGTCACCCTGCAATTTGTCGTAAATTGCTTGCGTCCAGCGGAGGTTACTGGTAATTTCGCCGTCGGCAAATACGACACCAATTAACTCATTTCTGACTCGACCTGTGCGGGTGGTTTGAGCGCCATAGTGTCTGGTTCTGAGGATGTTGTTGAAAACATACAAAAAACTAGCTTCGGTAGGATCTTTCAGGGTGACAATGCTAGGAAAGAAAATCTGGGGTTTGATATGGTCTTGCTGATTGATGCGGCTGGTAACTTCGCCTGGTTTAGAACCGGCTTCACCCTTAGATGCCATTGTGCCATTCTCAAAGGGAGCATTGAGGGTAAAAGTCTCGTGAGATTCATCAAAAGCGGTAATTGAAAATGCTGTGTCAACTACTACTTTTGATTTTTCTGAACCAGAGTCACCGATCGCAAATCCGTAGATAATGCAATCAGGATTATTCATTGCAAACTTGACATTGTATTCGCAATCTTCAGCGGTCATAAAACCATAGTTACGCAGCAACTCGCGACCGACTAAACGTTCTGGTGTAGATTGCTTGCGCTTAAACATGGTCAGGCGGCTGATTGGTTTTTGGTCTTGAATTCCTGACCTCACCCGCGCTTTATTCAGTTCTCCATCGGTCTGAAATAGGGGATAAGATTCTGTGACTCGCACAGTCAGAAAATGTACATATTTTCCCATGGGTTTGTAAGGGATGTTAGCATGGAAAAATTTAGAGTCAACTGTTTTTAAGAAAGCCATGATTTGTGTCCTATGTAAAAATGTTAGTTTGGTAGTTATCTTGTAGCCTATCGAACAATAGATTCAGCTTTAATCATCACCTTCTTCCTGAGATTCGTCAGGAGATTTGTCATTTCTATCGCGATTGTCTTTGTCATTTTCTAAACGGTAAAGGAATTCGCAGGTATCTCGGATTAGGTTGATTTGGCGGCCGGCTAAACGGGCTCGATCGCCCGCAAATGATTGCTCAAATACCTCCTCAACAAAGTAGCGAGCAAACTCTAAAATTGCCTGTCGTTCTTCCTCCCGCTTGCTAAAAATCCAGCGTCCTTCAGCAGTAGAAGAGTGAACGCGATCCATGAGCTTTGAAACTTCAGCAGCAACTGTCAAGACTAAAGATTCACCTTGACAACTGAGATCTGCTTCTAGGATGGTTTTAGAAGCAATATCAATCGGTTTCAGCACAGCATTTGCCTTGGGATTATATCGCTTACTTGCACGGTAAAATCTGCGATACAATTCCGTCAATTTTTGGGGGTGGTTTAAACTTGATGCGGTTGTCACAGTCAATCGTTCCTCTTCATGATTATAGTGGGCATAGGAGTCAAAGCAAGGGTAAAAATGATAAGCATAAAGCTTGATTTTTTGAATTGATGCCGTTTCATTTTTATGTTTGCGAACCCATTGATTTAGGTAGCTAAACACATAAAGCGGGCTGGTTTCAAAATCCTTGGCGAGCTCAGTTAATTTACCCCAGTTGGAGTCATAGCCGGACTTCCCCTGTTTCGCATTAACATCAAGGTGAATGGCATAAGCAGCAGTTAACACATTTAAAGGTGCAGGATAAGATTTGCCGTTTTCCTCCCATCCTTCTAAGATATAGTCGAGACGAAAGCGATCGCGCTTTGTCAAAACCCGAAAAGCTGGCGGTGCGCTATCTAGAAATACGCTTTCTTCAAAGTCTGCACCGTCATTAAATGGCGGAATTGGCGACTCCGAAACCACCGTTTTGACATCCAGAATCATCGGGCATGCAAAAGCTAACCAAGCTGGCATAATCCAAGATTCTGTATCAGTTGGCTTTTTATCCTTCCCTTTCTTTTCTGGTGGCAATGCCATAAAATAAAAGGTCAGCGGTTGATTTTCGGGATAAGCAAGCTTGAATGTCTTGTCCTTTTTACCTTCCGCTCTTTCATCCAAATGAAAGACATCTACACTTTGATAGCGGTTCAATTCAAAATTAGCCTGAAGTTCCTTGCTAATAAAGTGATTGCGAACTCCCGTATCGAAGCGAGTTTGGAAAATATTATCGTAAGCCTGATGCAAAAATGCGTTCGTTTCAGGAGTGCAGTAATAAGTCGGATAAAAGTAGAGGTATCGGTATTTAGCATCCTCAAATCGTCCTCCAATTTCCTGAGTTTGGCTCATTAAAATCTGCCGTAGCATCATTTCGATGCCAGCAATACTGGAAATATTGCGTTTAGCATTAGAGCCTCCCAGCATTTGCTTGTTAGTATAAACTTGCGGCGTGAATAAAACGGCTGATTCCATTTGTTCGGTAACGGTATAAGCCGAGTGAGAAATCGAACAAACTAACTGTTTTCCCCGTCCCGATTTTTTCGCAGCTTGATAACGATCTAACTCATCTAAGAAAATCTGACCTGATATTGGCTCTGGTTCTGCTGTTTGTAACATCACAACTCGCGTCACCCACAGCCGCAAATCTTCCCAACCATCGGGAATATTGTATTCAGACAAAATTGGCTGAATTAAAGTTGTAATATGTGCAATCAACTCCTCACCAACTGGACGTACATCCTCAATGCTAGGGTGATGTTCTATATACTTAGCGGCTAAATAGTACCATTCGTAAGGAACACCGCCCGTACTACCTTTGAGTTTGTGTTCCTTGAGGCTTTCATTAATCCGCTGAATTTCTCGTATAGTTGGTAGGTGTTCTGAGAGATTCCAAAACTTTGCAACTTGATGAATTAATTTTTCGGGATTCAAATCAATTGTTGGTAGTTTGGGTAATTGCTTATCTTTCTTAAGTTCTACTTCGCGCTTTTTGCGTTCCGCTTCCATTTTAGTAACGCAATCTCCCCAGATTTTACGAGTTACTGAATCTCCAAATTCAGCAAGTTGATCGATCCGAATATCATCGGTAAATCGGAAGTCATAATCAACTGATAAGATTTCCTGTTTTTGAAATTTTATCAGATTGTCGCTGCGGTCTTTTGAAACAGGTTTTTTTCCATCCTTCAGAATCCTTAACGTTGCTTTAAGTGCAACTTTCATCAAATCAGGGATGTCGAAAAATAAAGTGTAGTAATCGGCATATTTCATGCCTTTACCATCTCGACTAAAACCTGTTTGTCTGTCTTCTAGTTCTTTGGCGCAGAGAGTTTTGATTTGATTAACAACTCGATCGGGTATGCTATCCACTGTCACAGAAGGTGCATTGCGGTGTGTCAAATAAATGATACCTGTTGGTAAATACAGCAGTGGATCATAGTAATGAATATCCTCTGAATTTATTTCAGTATGGGCATTCATTACGGCATTATTGACAATATTGGTGAGGACACCGCGATTTTCAGCAATGCTGTGATAGGAGAGTTTTAGTTGTCTGTCACTGACTTGACCAATCACATTATTTACACCTGGTTTAAGAGCGTCTTGAGGATGTTTGATAATGGATGCTAAACGGTCAGCGAGACAAGCTAATTTTGCTAATTCAACCAGTTTATCTCCTTCCAGTTGAGGCTGAAGTCCACTGTGTATGGAAAAATTCCAGTTGGTATCCGATCGCGTTTGAGCGTTGTAAGCGATGCAGAGTAAATCATCAAGATACTCGCGATAGGCTTCTGGATAGTTGGAATTAATTAATCGATCGAGATTGAGGTCGCGAATGATGGCATCAATAATTTCTCGATGTTCTGGGATTGACAAATCACGGATTTTATTATCCTTGTTTTTCTGAAAATCTTTGTATTTCTGCAACATTTGCGGAAATCTGCAATAATCAAATTTCTCAAAGTCGTGGAGAATGAAAGCAGCAACGAGTAACCGTCTTTCTGGTTCGCGAATCACGCGCTTAACGGTTGTATTCAATTTTTCTAGGCGCTGTTCGATTAAATTAGCCGGGAAAAGTCCGTTAAGTAAATGAGTATTTAGGGATTGATCGGCGGCATTTCTCCTGTTCATCACTTTGCCTTTTGCTGCGAGTTCCTGTTCTTTTGCTTCGATCCATTTACCGCCTTTAGCAGTAACACCGATCGCCACTCGCAGCAGATTTGGCAGAACATACTCGGCAAAATCAGCCATGATGGGGTCATCGGGATTTTGAGCCAAGATTGCCGATCGCAAAAGCTTGACGGTAATTAACTCCTGTTGGGGCGGCTCAATATCGCGATCGGTACTTTCAAAACTCAACCCCAAATCATCATCATCGTCTTCTTCTTCCAAATCATCCTCTTCCAAATCATCAAACTTTTCAACATTCAAATTCTGTGGTGCGTCAAAAAGTGATAGTTGTATAAATTCTGACTCTGTTGGTTTATTCTTCTTGGCCATTTTCTACTTCCTCCTAGCATTAAGGTATTCAGTGATTTGTTGGATATAGATCGGATATTGATTTAAGGCTGCTTGAATACCATTGAATAGTGCTACATAATTTATCTCCAAATATTTGTGAGCTAAAATATTACGGAGTCCTGCTGACAGTGCTAAATCTGTCGCAAGTTCAGGGGTGATAATTCCATATTGTCCAGCCTTGACAAAAGAGTCTTTATTGGAGAGAGGCTGAATATTTTTGTCGCCAGTTAGGATATGCTCGTTGATATCGATCGCAGCTTGAGCAATTAATTCCATAATTCGCTCCGAAATTGTTTTATGGTCAAAACTACTCAAGTAATTTTCTAAACTCATTCCTCGAAAGCGCCTTAATTCTAGAAGATAATTACCAATAAACTCCAATCTGCTTAAAACAACTGTAGGCTCAATACTCATACTACATCCCATTTCTTCAAAAACAACTCAACTTTATTCCGAAGCTCCCACTCTGTTTGCTTCAGTTCTGAATCGCTCATCAAAGCCTTTTGTTTGAATTTTTCAAATTCTCCCGGTTCGCTTTCATATAAAACCTTGCCATCACGAGCGACAAAATGAGCAATAAGTGAGGAGCATCTGTTTAACTCAACAACATCAATTTCATCACTGTTGATTTCAAAAAAATCGCCGAGTTTTTGAGGAACCTCAAACCAAGCAAAAGCACGCTCTCCCATGCAAGTTTTCCGTTTGTCTTCATCATAGAGTGTGGCAAAATCCCAGTCACTTTTAGCATGAGTTTTGCCTGTTGCTCTAGATCCAAACAAAACTAACATTTTGAGGTAAGGAATTTTATTCGGAAGTTGGGAAGTAAGCTTTTCTAAATCTATCAATGCTTGATTTTTCATGGCAATTTAGTCCTTGGTTAGTATCGACAGGATGTTATTCAATAAATCTTGAATTGCAAATAGCATCTCCATCCTGAGAAAAAGGATTTACTTGACATTCCAATTCAGAAATTTTGTCTGTCATATCGCTGTTAATCCTTGTGAGATAAATGTTTTCAGCCTCAGAACACTGAATCTGACTTTGCTGCTCGTAAAGAATTGTTACAAGTTTTTGACATTTGTGTAAGATTGAAGTAAATAGGCGCAGGAATTCGCTCAGGTCTTGTGTTAGACCGCAAAGCAAATGGTGCAGTTGGTCGGGGTCGATCTTCTGGGAGGACATAGGGACATCTCTCTGTCGTAGGGCAACATCTGTCATTCTACTACAGCATATTAAATGAGTGAAGACCATATCAAACTATCTTCTACACTTTCTGCTATACTCCACCTGGGAAAGTAATACTTCTTGACTCTGCTCAAGAGTATAAATACCTATCAGGGATTGAAACTTCACCCATTTCCTAGTGGTGGTTGCCTCATTTCCCAGCATCGGTTTCGGCACGATGCCAAATCCCTATCAGGGCTTGAGCTGTCAACAAATCCACACCTCACCTCCCTTACTCTTAAGCCGATAGGCGAGAGTATCCAAAAGCAGGGCCGACTGGCCGAATGCTACCGAGTAAGGTGCTCCGGGTTCGTGCCTACCAGACTCGTCAATTGGATAAATTTGAAAGTGCATGGGTAATTGCAGCCGTTTTTTAGCTTCCTGCACCGGATAGCGGATGACGTAACTCACCAAACCCCGCAATTTCAGCCGCTTGTTAATTTCATTAATCCAACGATTTCCCGGCGGCTGCAAAACCTGAATACCCAACAGAACTTGAACTTTCCAAGTATCTGCAACTTCGCCCAAATCTCCGGGATAGATAAATTTCCAATTCATTCGTTCCTCTCGATAAGCTTGCAATTTCATAAAGGCTAAACAGCGTTCAAATCGTCCTTTAGGGATGGGTTGACCTGTGCGTTCCGCTGTCTCTTGCAGCAGTCGCATATAAACCGATTCTGTCATAGGTTCAATTTCCAAATTGCTCAAAATTCCCGGCAAATCGTAGGTCTTAAATCTGTCGGCTTCGTTTCGCTCGGTGAGGTCGTACAATCCGCACTGAAGAGAACTAGAACCTCGAAAACTGCAAGCATCTTCGGCAATGGGATTTCCAGTTTTTTGTTTCGATAACTCCTGCCATTCTATTGTCCATTTCTTGACGCAACCTCTCACCCTTGCCAAACTGGTGTCAAAGACTTGTTCGCAATCTTTCTTAAATGCTTTATGACTTTCTCCAAATTCCCGTTTGATGGTTGGGTGGGCTAATCCTTGGCTGCTGCTGAGCAAAACTGACTGCACCCCGGCCCACCGTTTGTAATAGCCTCGGAAATCATTGATTTTGCGGTAGTTATCGCGGATTTGAGCGTGGAATTTAGGACGATCGTAAATACCATCTGCTACTAGCGGTGCATCCTTGTCTTCAAATAGTCTTGCTACTAAAAAGTTAGGTGTGAGAGCATAAGCTGTAAACTGATTAAATGCTATCTTTTTACCATCTTTTTTGTGACTATCATGGCGTCCCAGCCGTCCCAGCCGCTGAATGAAACTGCCTGCATCGGCAGATTCAAAAATTAAGAAATTAATTTTGAAGTCAACGCCGACATCAATGGTGCTAGTTCCCAAGATTAAGTCTGCTTCGAGCGATCGCTCTTTATCCCCTTTCCCTGTCAAACTGGTGTTTTCCTCAAATCTGAGAGTATGCAAGAATTCCTTAAATCTGGGAGTTAGACGCTTGACGGCTGCAATTGAATTGAGAATAATTGCTCCTTTACTACCCGGATGCTGCCGAAAATAATCCTCGATTAAATTGCGATTTTCCCAAAGCCAAGTTTCGGTAGCTTGATAGGTAGGTTCCAGAGAAATGAAAGTTAAAGAAATTGCTCGCGATACTTGCCGCCATCCCTCCGCTTGTAATTCACGATTTTGGCTTGCTGTATCTGGAAACCGATATTTGTTCTCTGTCAGCGGATCGATGATCTTCGGTTGAAAACCAGCTTTCTGTAAAAGCTGAATCAATTGTTCGTCTGGTGTTGCTGACAGAAATAGATACTTTTTGCGGCGGTTGGTGTGCTTAATCAACAGCATCGTGTTGATAATGCTGGCAGTTTGCGGAGCCGTGCAAACGTGAAATTCATCAACAATGAATAACTCGAATCTAGTATCGATCGGACTCCACAGCTTATTCGGACTATCTTTGGGAGTTAAATAAGCGTGGCGGTGGAGGTAGTGAAAAATGTCAGGATTAGTTAGAATTATTTCAGATTGCTGAGTGCGAGTGGCGATCGCCTCCCACTTTTTGATGTTTTCACTTTCGGCGTAAATTTCTAACTCCGGGCCACTCAGTCTCGAAACTCGCAATTCATCAACGAGTTTAAACAACTCAATGTATTGCTTAATTTGGATTTCTTGGTCGCGGGCTAGTTCATTTGTTGGGTACAGTCCAATGACATTGTAATACCCTTGGAGTATTCCTTGGAGAAGTGTTTCTAGATAAGCCGCCAAGCTTTTACCGTCGCCGGTCATCGCGGTATTGATAATGACATCAATATTGGGATTGCGAATTGCCTTTAAAGTTTCGGCTTGATGCCAAGAAAGTGTCCAACCTTCCGGTAATTTAACTTCCTTGGGAATCTCCGCAGCGGGACAGGAGTAAACGGATTTGAGAGTAATCTGATAATCGGACATACGCTGAATCTGTGTCCGTAGAAAGTAGATATTCCCCATATTGACACCGACAATAGAGATAATCAACCCTGTATCAAGATAAAGTGTCCGTACATTTATGAGTCGCAAAGGTCAATCGATCACCCTATCGGTTTCTGAACGAGATAAAACTGAGTTGGAAGCCTTGGCCCAAGAATTCGGGAAGACGTGGGGCGATCGCCCGAACATATCCAAACTGATAGAAGCGATCGCCCGCCGCCAACTGACGATCGCCCCCAACCACGACTGGCCCGAAACCCGCATCCAAGCCCTAGACATCGCCCGACAGCAATTGCTTGACTTGGGCAAAATTGATGAAGCGCTGGCAATTGCCCAATTGTTGAGCGATCGCAGCGAACTGACTCTCCCTTTCCGGGCTGAAATTGATCGGTTTTTGAGCAACCCATTACCTACTTGGCGGCAAAAAATCGATAATTTTATCCACAGACAGCAACCATTTCGCCTTTCCTATCGAGATGCAGCCGATCGCCTTTGGAGTTACACAGTTTTACACGCTCGGATTGTCCCTATTGAAAAGCGACAGTATTTAATGTGTCGCTGCGAAGAATCTGAGGGTAATCAAGACGTACCGGGACTAGAACACAACTGGACGCTGCTGCTTGATCGCATTGAAGATGCTGCGGTGATTTCGGTCGATCAACCTTGGCTGCCAGATTTAGCCCGGATTCCCGTAGAATTTCATTTATCCGGCAGACTTGCCTTTAACTACAGGCGCAAGCAGGAAGATGAGGAAGTCCGCGAACCAGAAGGGGAGCCGCCTATCAAGCGAGTGATTCGGAATATCTCAAATACCTTCTGGTTTTTTCGCGAAATCTCTCCTTACTGGGAAGATTGCGCGATTGTTGCCCCAGAGTCAGTGCGCGATCGATTCCAACAAAAACTGATCGCCCTCTGCCGCCAGTACAACCTGGAAATCCGCGATTAAATCAAAAAAAAAGCAGCCGGTAAAGGCTGCTTTGACAAAAAAACCGTTGTTGAGTTAGAGGAGAAAACTTTAAATCGAATTCAAATTACTGCTGTTTCCACTCCTGCCTGAGTTTCCACTATTTTTATCTACCGCTGACTCACCTTGCCTTCAGAACAAAACTTCAAATCCCGATTAGAATGCTGCTGAAAGTTCGTTGACTACTTGGACTCGGCCTCTGAGCACCGCCCGCAACAAGCGGTTGACACAGCCTCTGTCTTCATCATTCAGAGAGTCGTCGAAGGTGGCGGCCATCAAACCGTAGCGATCCGCCAGAGTCAAAACGCCTGTATCGGTTACAGCAGCGAGGATTTCAGAGATAGCGCCGGGGAGGAGTTGTACGGGGTGCATGGCAGTGCGGTTGAATTCGATATATTTATCATCTTCTGGTTTCCTCAAAAGATCGGTGATATTAATGAGGCCGCGAATGTGATTGTCAGGGGTGAAAGCCAGTGATCCGAGTAGAGTAAAGTTGTGACTTGGGTCACAGGGCGATCGCCCGACAGCTTAAAACCCACCTCTGGCAGATGCGCCCATACCAGCGGAATTTATACATTGGGTATGATTTCTAAATGAGTTCCACCCTTACCCCCGTACTAAAAATGCTTGATTTTCTCAATCCCATCTTGGGCCGCAAGCCCGATCGCATCAAAGCCAATGTTGAAATCTATACTTGGCAAACCTGTCCCTACTGCATCCGCGCCAAAACTTTGCTGTGGTGGAAAGGCGTAAATTTCACGGAATACAAAATTGATGGCGACGAAGCCGCTAGAAAAGCAATGGCCGATCGCGCTAACGGACGCCGCAGCGTGCCCCAAATTTTCATTAATAACCAACACGTAGGCGGCTGCGATGACATTCACAAACTCGATGCAGATGGAGAGTTAGATTCGCTGCTAGCTCAACCAGCCGTTTAAATTAATGTAGGTTGGGTTTCGTTCCACCTGCTCAACCTACAAATTTACAAATTTTTGGCAAATTTACCTAAATTATCTTGCCGCCATTTAGCATCGGCGCGCCTGTCTGTTTGCAATTCTAAGACGCGAATCCCGCTATTTGGCAGCAAATTTAATTTTTCTTTGAACTGTTCCCAATCCTCAATTACCTCGTGTTCCACGCGGTAAGTTGCACACAACTGAGCAAAATTTATCTGCTGCGGCGTGGCAAAAAACTCTTCAAAGGGCGGGTCAAATTTGGCAACTGGCAACATTTCAAAAATTCCGCCACCGTTGTTATTAATTAATATGATTGTCAGATGACCGACAAATTTATTTTTTATTAAAAAACCGTTCGTATCGTGCAAAAGTGCTAAATCGCCTGTTAGCATGATGCTGCTTTGATTGCGGTGAGCAACTCCCAAAGCTGTTGATAATGTGCCGTCTATACCGTTAGCGCCACGATTGAAAAACGGTTTTATTTCTAAGTTGTTCGGCTTCCAGAAAAACTCGACATCTCGGACGGGCATACTGTTGGCAATAAATATCGGTGTTCCCGGTGGCAAAATTTGGGAAAGCAGCCAGGAAACTTTGGGTTCGATTATGTTGTTAATTGCTGATATTTTTTGGTCTATTGTTTCTCTGACTTGGATTTCGGTGTGGCGCCAAAGTTGGAGGTATTCGTTTGATGGAGAGGTTTGAACCCCCCCTAACCCCCCCTTATTAAGGGGGGGGACTGGAGTTGATTCGTCCTTGTTTAGGGGGGGGATTTGAGGGGAAATAGCAGTGGTAGCAGGGGCTCGATCCCCCCCTAACCCCCCCTTAATAAGGGGGGGGACAAGAGTTAATGTAGTTGCGAGATTAGTTGCGAGATTTTCAGGGGAGGTTCGCAGGTGAATTGTTTTGCCGTGTAAGGGATCGAAATTGTGGTGGCTGGGGTCGATTATGTAGCGTTTGGGTTGGGTTTTATCCAGCCAGTTTCGGAGTTCTTTGCTTGTGGGTAAGTCTCCGATTTGAATGGCGATTTCTGGGGTTAATTTATCTGCTAGTTCGCGGTTTCGCAGGATTAAATCGTAGGTGGAAATTAGATGGGGGTTTAGTTGGGCGTAGTTTCTGACTGGGGATAGTCCTTCTGCTAAAACTGGCCAGTTTAAGGATTTGGAAATTTGGGCGATCGCACTACAGTATTTTTCGGCAAATTGAGGCTGTGCAACGCCTGCAATAATTATCCCTTTGCTGCACTTTTGCCATTGTTGCATTGTACTTTCTTCTCCCCCCCTTAAAAAGGGGGGGCTGGGGGGGGTAGAGCTTTCTCCTCCGAAAATGGGTTCTAATCCTGCAAAGAAATCTTCGGGATTAAATTCTGTTTCTAAAGCTTCTACGGCTATGTCTGGAACGGGTACAAGCGGGTCGCGAAAGGGGATGTTGAGGTGGACGGGACCTGGTGTTGGAAAGATCGATCGCTCCCAAGCATACACGATCGTCTGGCGCAGATAGTCTAGCATTCCTCTGGACGCAGAAGGTATAGCTAATTCGGCTTGCCAGTTGGGATAATTGCCGTATATTTTCACTTGGTCGATCGCTTGTCCGGCGTGACAGTCCCGCAGTTCGGGAGGTCGATCTGCGGTGAATATTAGCAGCGGAATTCGACTTTCTCTGGCTTCTATTATCGCAGGATAAAAGTTGGCTGCTGCGGTTCCCGACGTACAAATTAGTGCTGTTGGCAAAGAGGATTTTTTGGCAATTCCTAATGCAAAAAAACTGGCAGAACGTTCGTCGAGTATGGGAATAGTTTCTATTTTTTTGTTTTGAGCAAAGGCTATTGTTAGCGGTGCCGATCGCGAACCGGGACAAATCACGGCGGTAGTTAATCCCAACCACTGCAAAGTTTCTGCTAATACGGAAGCCCAGACGGTATTTGTGTTGCGAAAATCTATTGGCATTGCTAAACCTGAGTAGCTCAACTCTGTATTGTGCTACGATATTATACCAAAATAATTGTCAGGATACATTTTTATGATTCTTGAGGCGGTTGTGCTTAATGTCAAATCTGGCTGTGAGAGTGATTTTGAGATAGCTTTTAGAGAAGCCTCCAGTCTGATAGCGTCTATAGATGGATATTTATCTCACGAACTTCATCGCTGCACAGAAGTTCAAGGAAAATATCTATTATTGGTTAGATGGGAAAATTTAGAAGCTCATACAATTAGATTTAGGAATTCCGCTCAATATCAAGAGTGGAAAAGAATGCTTCACCATTTTTACGATCCTTTTCCCATAGTAGAACATTTTGAGGAGGTGAAGATTAAACATTAACACAGACTCAATCAATTAGCCAGACAACTCTACATTCTGCAAATTAGCTGAATTAAACTAAAGCATTTAAAAGTGCCTGCAATTTGAGCTGAATTTCTGCTAGTTCTTTTTCGGGTTCCGATCCCGCCACAATACCAGCACCAGCATAAAGTATAGCCCGATCGCCATCGATTAAAGCCGATCGAATGCCCACGGCAAATTCGCCGTTGCCGGTGCGATCGATCCAGCCGAGGGGTGCTGCGTACAAAGAGCGATCGCAGCTTTCGCAGCCGCGAATTTGCTGTAGGGCAATATCTCTCGGTACGCCGGCCACCGCTGGCGTTGGATGCAGTTGGGATAAAATCTTTAATAAATGAATATCACGGGGAATTCTAGCCCTTATGGGTGTCCACAAATGCTGAATGTTTGACAGTTGCAGCAGCCTGGGAACCGGGGAAAAGTCGGGATTGATACCGAGACTCGACAGGCGATCGACTATAAAATCAATTACAACTCGATGTTCTCGAATATCCTTTTCGCTGTTGAGTAAACCTTTGCCTAAATTCGCATCTTCCGCTTCATTTTTCCCCCTCGGTGCCGAACCAGCTAAAGCATCTGTTACTAATTCATTTTTGTGAATGCTGATTAAGCGTTCTGGACTGGCACCGATAAAATTTTGACCTTGGCCGTTACTGGTGGAAAATACGTAGCAACCGGGATAAGTAAGGCGCAAGTTATTTAAGGAATCTATTAAACTGAAAGGGGTTTGGGAAATGACATTTATTGCTTGGGACAAAACAATCTTACTGAAATATTTAGACTCAATCAATTTTAAAGCCGATTTGACTGATGTTTTAAAGTGAGTGGCATCGTTCACAGGGATTTGTTTTAAAAATATCGAGCTGTTTCTAAGAGAAGTTATTTTTTTGTAAGGGGGAGACGCAATTTTATCAAAATTTTGCCAAATATTATCCGTAATAAATTTAACATTTATGTCTCGGTTGATGATGGCATTTGCCACAATGATGCAGCTATCCTTCAGGCGAGTAATCTGCCATTTTGGTAAAAATAGCGTGCCAGGGGGAAAGTAAGAATTGGTGGCGACATTCTCATCGAAAAAAGCAAAGCTACAAAAAAAGTGCGGCCCGCTGAAGGGCAAGCGTTCTGTACCGATGGTAATTGTTCGGGCAAGACAAGATTGAATAAAGTTTTGAGCGACGGCAAATCGATCGCTTCCGGCTACTGTTAGATGGATTGCCGAATCTAGGGCGGCGATGGCAAAACTATTGCCTGAAATCGGGTCTCTTTTTTCAAAGTAAAAGTGCCGCTGGCATGGTTCGGAAATCTCTTGAAGTACAACTAGCGGATCGACGGGGGCAATCTCCTGAGAAATACTAACTATCTTTGTTTGATCTTTTTCCGTTAAAGACTGCTGGCAATCTAACAGAAACTGATGCAGTTGATTGCGGTCTTGTAAAAGATTAGCGCGGTGCGGTATTACTGTCATGAAAGCGAGAATAGCAGATTTGTCAGAAAGAGTGCGGTTTTGTCCCGCTAGAACCCCTATTTCGATCTAAGCACGGGAGGGCGATCGCAAAACATGACCTTTCGAGTTTCCCGGAAAGTTTGGGCTCGCTTGGGGCAAAAAACAGACGATCCTCTTCGAGGGCTTTCCTTCGGATCGCTTCGCTAACGCCAACGCGCGATCAATCGAAACATTTAGACATAAAACTTTAAGATTGAGCGACTCAATCTCGACTCTCATGCGATCGCGCCTACAAAGGTTTGCAGACGGGCTACTTCAGGCTTTTGATCGCCCGCAAAGCCTCTCAACGGATGCCCCCCGCGCACTCAACCTGATACAGAGTAGACTTTCTTCACCAATAAAATTGTAAAATTACTACGCTGCTATCAATTGAATCAAGTTTGTGTAATGACAACAAAGTTAATTGAACGTCCAAATAGTAAATTGTGGCTGGCGGCAATCAAGCCGCCCATGTACAGCGTTGCGGTGATTCCTATTTCTGTAGGAACTGCAATTGCTTTTGCCGAAACTCAAACGATTAATTCGTCAATTTTTTCGACATTTTTAATGTCAGCCATTTTGATTATAGCATGGCTGAATCTCAGCAATGATGTATTTGACTCAGAAACAGGGATCGATAAAAACAAAGCGCATTCTCTAGTTAATTTAACGGGAAATAAAGCTTTAATTTTCGGGCTGGCTAATCTGTTTTTAGCAGTTGGGGTGTCGGGAATCTGCGCCATAAGCTGGTGGCAAAAAGACCCAACAGTAATTTTGCTAGTAGTTTTATGCTGTGTTCTGGGCTACACTTATCAAGGGCCTCCTTTTCGTCTTGGCTATCAGGGTTTGGGCGAAATCATCTGCTTTTTCACCTTTGGGCCGCTAGCCTTAGCCGCTGCTTATTACAGTCAAACTCAAACTTGGTCTGCCACTAATTTTGCAGCGTCGGCAATCGTGGGAATTACTACGAGTATCATCTTATTTTGTTCTCACTTTCACCAAGTTGATGACGATTTGGCTGCCGGCAAAAAATCGCCGATTGTTCGACTCGGTACGAAAAAAGGTGCCCAGTTGTTGCAGTGGTTATGCGGCAGCGTTTATGCTTTGACTGTGCTATTTGTGGCTTTGGGAATGTTTCCAATTTGGACGTTGTTAATTTTTGGGAGTTTGCCATTTGCGATCGACCTTTGCCGCCATGTCACAGACTATCACGACCAACCGGCAAAGGTTAGCAACTCTAAGTTTATCGCAGTCACGCTGCATTTTTCGAGCGGATTGCTGCTGGCGTTGGGGTTTGTTTTGTAGATCGGGCGATCGAGAATTTCGGTAAAATGGAGGTATGGTTTGCTAAGCTGAGGGAGTTGGTGGAGTTGGCAGAGTTGGGTGACTTCTCAAAATTTTCTTTAATTTAGCAATCCATCCCTCACATTGAATCGTAAAAAAGGAGAATCCAAGCATGAGTAAGCAAACAGAAATCGGTCAAATTATGAGTTTAGAAAAAATTTTTAGCCTATATCCTGATGAGTGGGTACTCATCGTCAATCCTGAATTAGATGAAGAATTAAACGTGATTCGAGGTGAAGTTTTAGCCCATGCAACAGAACGCGATGAAATTTACAGTAAGCTTTCATTAAGGAATGGAAAATCTGTCGCAATAGAGTATACTGGCTCGATACCTGATAACATAGCAGTGATGTTGTAACGAAAATGCCAGCTTATCAGAAAGTTTACCGTTTGTTGCGTTATGGACAAAATTTGCTAGCCGTGCAAGCAACTGTTGGCAGTAGAGAAGGGGGCGATTTTGTGCGGGTGCGTTTATTGGTCGATACGGGATCTAGCTTCACAATATTGCCAGTTCAAGTATTACAAAATCTGGGTTACGATACGCGCAATCCTTTACGCAGGCAAGAATTAGTTACAGGTCAAGGAAGAATCTATGTTCCTGTAATTAATGTATCTTGGTTTAATTGCGTGGGTCAACTAATAGAAAATTTTGACGTATTTGCCCACGATATACCGCCAAATCTTCGTATAGATGGTCTTCTTGGTATGGACTTTCTCACTCGTTTTCAGGCAGTCATCTCTGTTGGCGATGCGGAAATTAGATTTCAGTAAATACGGCAATTATACTAATAATTGTATATGGATGAATTTAAAAAAAATCATCACTTTCACTATTCACTAAGTGGTCATAAAAATCATAAATTAATTTTATTTCTCCACGGATTCACGTGCGATTGTCAAGAATTTAATCCCATCATTTCCTTACTTTCTAAAACTTATTGCTGTCTAGCAGTTGACCTTCCCGGCCACGGAAATACTAGAGTCAGTGGCGACGAAAGTTGCTACAATATGCCAAATACAGCCCAAGCATTGATACAGTTATTAGATGATTTACAAATAGACAAATGTTTGTTGTTGGGCTATTCAATGGGCGGGCGATTGGCACTTTACATGACATTACATTTTCCTGAAAAATTCGAGAAAGTAGTGTTAGAGTCAGCTTCTCCGGGATTGAAAACAGAAAAAGAGCGATCGCACCGCCTGCAAGCCGATTTACAGTTAGCACAAAAGCTGGAAAATAGCAACCTTAAAGATTTTTTATTCAACTGGTACGATCGCCCTTTATTCAAATCTTTAAAAAACTCTCCCCACTTCGACAAACTCATAGAAACCCGCTTAGCAAACAATCCCTTAGAATTAGCCAAATCACTCCGCAACATGGGAACAGGCAACCAGCCCTCTCTCTGGGGAAAATTGGCACAAAATCAAATCCCCATCCTCTTGCTAGCGGGAGAATATGATGATAAATTTACAACGATAAATACCGAAATTGCCAAATTGTGTCCAGCCGCCAGTCTAGAAATTGTACCAAAAGCTGGCCACAACATCCATTTTGAAAATATTGATAAGTTTGGATCAGTTGTGAGACAATTTTATGATTAACTAAAAAACCAATGCTTTATCAATTCGAGTTTCGCACTTATCAGCGAAAATTTAAGCGTCCACTGCAAACAAGTCATGGCATTTGGGATATTCGTGAAGGAATTATCCTGCGACTTGTGGATGAAAATAATCAAATTGGTTGGGGAGAAATTGCTCCTTTGAGTTGGTTTGGTTCCGAAAGTTTTGAGCAAGCTTTAGATTTTTGTCACCAGTTGCCAGGTAATATTTCATCAGAGATGATTTTTGCTATTTCCGGTGAATTGCCTGCTTGTCAATTTGGCTTTGAGTCAGCACTATCAAACGAGAAAAGTTCACCCCCCCCAGCCCCCCCTTGCCAAGGGGGGGAGAAAAGCGGAAATTTAACTCACCTTTCCCAAAAGGGGGAGAAAATGCAAAATCGGTTCAGCGGTTTATTGCCAGCAGGTGAAACAGCTTTGCAGGCTTTGCAAGTGCTTTGGTTAGAGGGATATCGCACGTTTAAATGGAAAATTGGTGTTGCTGCAATTGAACAAGAATTAAAGATTTTTCAGCAGCTAATCCAAGCAATGCACAATTTGTGCGATCGAGAATCGGCATTTTTGCGGTTAGATGCCAACGGGGGACTCAGTTACTCGCAGGCTACAACATGGCTGGAAGCTTGCGACAAGGTAAATGCAACTCCCGATTTTTCTGCAGACATTGAATTTTTGGAACAGCCGCTGCCCGTAACACAGTTTCAGGAAATGGTAGAATTGAATGCTATTTATGCAACTCCGATCGCCCTTGATGAATCTGCTGCCAACCTCGATCGCATCCAAGAGTGCTACAGCCAAGGCTGGCGGGGAATTTTCGTCATTAAACCTGCGATTGCTGGTTCCCCATCCCAACTGCGAAAATTTTGTCAAACTCACAATATAGACGCTGTTTTCTCATCAGTATTTGAAACCGAAATCGGCAGACAAGCAGCATTAAATTTAGCAACACAATTGTCTTTAAATAATAGAGCACTGGGCTTCGGCACCGAGGCCTGGTTCGATGACAATCATTCGATTTTAGATTTTAGATTTTAGATTTTAGATTACTTCCACGACTCAATCAAGCGGGTTAGGTAATTGTTTTGAATCAAGAAATTTGGTGAAAGCATCTATGGCAACAAATCTCACAGTAAATATCCTGGATCTCGCGGATCGCTTGCCCGATAATTGGCTGATCGGTTGTGACAGTCGCGAATTTGCCCGAATTGTCGATCGGCTATTTCAAGAAATCACCCAGAATCCCGCACAAAAAACACCCCCAAAAATTTGCCTCGCCGAACCAGAACCAGTGCAATTTCTGGCCAGTTTCATCGCCGCCCGCGCCGCCAAATGCCCGATTTTCCTGTGCAATCCCAACTGGGTAAAACCAGAATGGCAACAAGTCTTTGATTTAGTCCAACCAGACATATTTTTAGGACAATACCCGCTTCCTAAAAATCCCCATATCCCAGTCCGCGAAGGCGGACTTCGTTTGTATAGCCGCGAATTCCATTCGCCCGAATTCCATTCGCCGACTAAAAACGGTTTTGATACGATCATGATTCCCACCGGCGGTTCTTCAGGAAAAATTCGTTTTGCCATCCACACTTGGGAAACGCTAACAGCATCAGTGCAAGGTTTTGAACAATATTTTAAAGTTGACAAAATCAACTCTTTCTGCGTTTTGCCATTATACCACGTCAGCGGTTTAATGCAATTCATGCGTTCCTTTACTACCGGAGGAAAACTGGCTATTCAGCCATTTAAAGAATTAGAAAATGGTAAAATATGCGACCTCGAACCAGAAGAATTTTTCATTTCTTTAGTTCCCACTCAACTGCAACGGCTGCTGCAAAACCCAGATAAAGCTAATTGGCTGGGACGGTTTCGTGCCGTACTTTTGGGTGGTGCTCCCGCTTGGCCGGAACTTTTAGAAACAGCTAGAAACTATCAAATCAAATTAGCGCCAAGTTACGGCATGACCGAAACTGCCTCGCAAATTGCTACACTAAAACCCGAAGATTTTCTCGCGGGTAATAACAGTTCCGGTCAAATTTTACCGCACGCTAAACTAACTATTCGCAGTGCCAATGGCGATATTTTGTGCGATAATCAAATCGGGAATATTGTGGTCAATGCTAAATCTTTGGCGTTGGGTTATTATCCTGAACAATTTGGCGATCGCCAATACTTCCAATTAGATGATTTGGGATTTTTTGATAAAAATAGCTACTTAAATGTCGTCGGACGCAGCAGCGACAAAATTATCACAGGCGGAGAAAATGTATTTCCGGCGGAAGTCGAAGCCGTTGTGCGATCGACTAATTTAGTCGCGGATATTGCTGTAATTGGTTTGCCAGACAAAGATTGGGGTCAAGTCGTTACGGCTATCTACGTTCCCGCTAATTCCGAAGTTACTGTCAAAAATCTGCAAGCGGCAATAGAAGATAAGTTGAGCAAGTTTAAGCAGCCCAAATATTGGGTAAGCGTCGAACAATTGCCGCGAAATTCTCAAGGCAAAGTTAATCGAGAACAATTGCAAAAAATTGCGATCGAATATCAATAATTATTAGGCGATCGCAATCAATGCAGAAGGCAGAATTTATCATGCTTATTTCCGACTCCTGACCACAGCCAATAGCCAACAGTCAACAGTCAACAGTCAACAGTCAACTGACTAATTACGACAAACCTAATAGCCTTCTCGTCCTCTCCGCTTCTTGCCTTTGAAAATCCATAAACTTCAACATTCGGTAAAGTACCTCTATTTGTCGCAACTTAATACCTGCTTGCTGCGCCACCTGTATCGGATTACCAAAAATCGCCTCAACTTCCAGGGGCCGCGATTCATCATAATCGATTTTCATGCTTGTGCGGTAAGGCTTCATTTTCTGAGTGTATTCGAGCATATGTGGGATAAAGTCATCTGGAATAATGCGATCGCAACTTTTGGCTCCCGCTACCACTTCCCCCATGATTTCCTTAACTAAAATCAGAGTATCGGGATTAGCCATCAGTTCGTCAGTTCTCGCATCCAACACTACAGACAGCCCGTTATAAGGAATATTCCAAACCAGTTTTTTCCACCTTGACAATAGCAAATCTTCGCTCATCTTAATAGGAATGTGAGCACGTTTAAAATCTTTAGCAATTTGGTGCAATCTATCAGTAATACCGATTGCTTTGTAGTCTTGGGCATATTCTCCCAGGGTGATAGTGCCGTAATCTAGGTGGCATATGTGACCGGGCCCAACTTTATAAGAGCAGAGAAAACACAGCCCGCCAACCACTCGTTCTGCACCAACAATTTTAGCTACTTCCGGTTCCGCATTCAATCCGTTTTGCAATACTAAAACCGCGCCGTTATCCTTTAATAAAGGAGGCAAAATTTGGGGCAAAAAGTGATTTTGAGTTGTTTTCAGCGCTACAATTACTACGTCGCACTTAGGCATTTTATGCGTGTTGTGGTAGGCGCGGACGTGGGGGAGGGTGAAGTCGCCTTCGGGAGACTCGACAATCAAACCGTGTTTTTTGACCTGATCGTAATCGCTGCGTAGCAAAAAATTGACTTCTAAACCTGCTTGTTGCAGTCTAGCACCGTAGAATCCGCCTAAAGCTCCCGTGCCCACAATGGCATAATTGCGATTTGACATAATATCAAAAAGTCAGAAATAATATCCACAAAACAGAAATTTGACTGTCATACCCTGCTATTATTTAAAGATAGAACTAATCTGAAATTTCAATCTCAATTTTCTTCATCCACTGCATCAAGTCTTCAGATAGCTGTTTTCTATTTCGGCTAACTGCATCGATGCAGACGTGCTTAGTCAGAGCTTTAGCAGCGCTTCTGCCTGCAACTTCCTGAGAAAATACTTGATAGGCAATTTCAAATTCATCGCCAGTAACTTGTTTGGGCGTCAATTGAATCGTCAGCCGATCGCCCGCAAACATTGGGCGATAAAAATCTACACTAGCATGAATTATGGGAAAGGCAACCTCGGAATTGCTGAAAAATGCTTTGAGATTGATTCCCGATGCTGCTAGAGATGCCTCGTAAGCTTCGTGGCACATCGCCAAAACGTTAGCAAAGTAAACGACTCCAGCAGCATCGGTATCTTGAAAGCGAACAGTGCGGGTGTAAGTGAAAGGCATTTGAGGTAGTAGCTGGCGATCGCAAATTTGATCGCAATTTTACCAACCATCATATCGGTAAAACCGCACTTTTGGAGAAGTTGTCAGCTAAGTAAGTAGGCGCTAATTTTTTATATTGTAAAATTCGCCCTCCTCACTCCTTCCCCTGATTTCTTAACCTTTGTTCTTAATCAACATCACGTCTATAATCTTGAGGGCAATATCTTCGGAAATCCCCAATGCACTGTAAAGATCGTTCAAAAGTTGTTCTTCTTCTTCTGAAACCTCGCCATCTGCTAAAGCCATATCAGTTGTCACAGCAAAAACGGTTTCTTTAAGTTCGTCAGGAAGCGTTGCCAAAGCAGCATTAAACAGTACCTCAACTCCTTGCCGTTGCAGAATCATCAGCAGGCGATCGAGCATTTTTCTCATCACGTCATCGGGATAACTGCGGAACAGTTGCATCCGAGATAGCGTCATGCTAATTGCTTTACTTTCGCTGTCATTAATGTAACCGTCGGCTGCTACGGCAATTAGCGCGATCGCCGCAAATGCTTCGGCAGGCCCTAACGTTACGTCCGTTTCTTTACGAGTCTGCGATACTTTATCAAATAAACCCATGATATTTTCCTCGTTATTTAGTGGTCGATTTAGGGAGTCAGGATAGGTTCTGGCTCTGGAGGTTTCTTTGGGGATTTTGATAATTATATCAAATTTTGTTAGTTAGTTGTTATCAATAAAATTATGAAAAAATTAAGAATTTTTATTTCGCCCTTGGGTGCTGTAAGGGCGGGTTGATTCCTATCCAGAATTGCCTTCCCATATATCGGCTAAAACAGGCATCTTGCACCCTTGTAAGCAACAGGCAAGATGCCTGTTCCACAAAGAGTGAATTTTATTGTGGAACAGGCATCTTGCCTGTTCATAAAAAACTTATTGAGAAGGATGTAACATCTCAGTTAAAACCCGCCTTCCCAGCGCAGACGATCTACTTGTGAAAAATGGCTAAATCTGCTTTCAGGAAATCAACAAACTGCCGCGCAGTCCTGCCAGATCGCCCATTGCGACGAGTTGCCCATTCTTTAGCGCGGTGATCCAAATCCTCAGCAGCGAGTTTGACTCCAGCAAGTTCTGCCAGATGTCGGACAATTGTTAAATAAGTGTTTTGATCGGCCGGTTCAAAAGTTAAAGTCAAGCCAAATCGATCGCTAAATGAAAGTTTTTCCTGCACAGTATCCCAAGCGTGAACTTCCTCTCCATCGCCTGGGCGAGGCCTGTCATCAAAAAACTCTCGAATTAAATGCCTGCGGTTAGATGTGGCGTAAACTACCACATTTTGAGAGCGAGCAGTGACATTCCCCTCCAAGACAACTTTCAGAGCTTTAAAAGCATCGTCATCTTCCTCAAAGGAAAGGTCATCCACAAAAATAATAAACTTTTGAGGAACTCCCCGCAACTGCTCGACAATTAACGGCAAATCTTGCAAATCCGATTTAGATACTTCAATCAAGCGCAGATTGCGAGATCCAAATTCATTTAACAGCGACTTCACCAAAGAAGACTTGCCGGAACCGCGGCTCCCGTACAGCAAGACGTGCAAAGCCGGATAACCTGCCAATAAAAACTCCGTATTTTTCACCAGAGCATCCCGTTGCCAATCGCAGCAAACCAACTCTTTTAAAGTTATGCCATCGGGATGCGAAATATTCGCCAACTCCCCTCCCCGCCACCTAAAAGCGCGATATTCGGCAAACAAACCAGTGCCAAACTGTCGGTAATAAACTGCCAGAGATTCCGCCGCGCTCGACCATTTTTCTAGTTTTCCGTGCAGCGGCAAATCTCCCTGTTCTGCTACAGTTTCTGAATGCCAAATCGGAGGCACTGCGTCAAGTTGACCCGCTACCCGCACCCACTTGCTCAATTGTTCGCTGCTGCATTCGTAAATATTTTGCAGCACTTGTAAATCATGTCGGGCGGCCTCCACCAACGCGGGGGGCAAACTTGCAAAATCTGTTTGCTGTGCTCGGCGAGAAAAGGGGTTTTCGTCTTTGAGAATTTCGGAAATCAGAGAATCTTTCCAGCTTAAATTTTTAGCAGCCTGAAGTTTGAACCAGTTCCCGTAAGCTACCTGACATTCCAAACCGCTGACTTCGCTGTGGTGGAGGGCTTGCAGCAAGTCGAGAAAAGCTTGACCGACAGGGCTTTTGAAAACCGATTGATACAGCAGCAGGGATGCTGCTTGGCGCTGGAGGTAACGGATTTGGGCGATCGCACCAGAAGTTAGGGCTGACATAATGGCAATTGTAGAACAGTTAGATATCCTGACTGGCTTTAATAAATTTTCTAACAATTCGTGACACTAATTGCAGGCCGCGCTGTATAAATTTAGATGCAAAGAGTGAAATCGGGAGGATTAAAAATGAATTTAGGGACAGCAGCGGCGATCGGCTACGGCATTTTAACACTGGTTGGCGGCATCATGGGTTATATCAAGGCCAAAAGCCAAGCCTCGCTCATTTCGGGCTTGATTAGCGGTTCGCTGCTAATTTTTGCCGGCACCGCGCAGCTTATGGGACAAAGTTGGGGTTTAACATTAGCAGCAGCCATCTCGGCTGTTTTAGTAATAGTCTTTATTTTACGGCTTGTAAAAACTCGCAAATTCATGCCCGCCGGGATGCTCATTCTAGCTAGTTTGGCATCTTTGGGCGCGATCGTTTACGAAATCAGCGGTCAATATCAATAGTCATTCGATGTTAGATTTTAGATTTTAGATTTTAGGTCAACTCCCCAGCCTTGATTGGGAGGTTGAACTAAAGTCTAATTTTTTATTTCCCTGACTTAATTACGGGGCTTCTATTTTTAGCAGGACTTACGCAAAAAGTGGTTTGACGCGCGAATTCTAGCGCTAAGGTGCGGTGTGCAGGGAGCCGTAAATAATTAATTAGGTTCGGCGTAAGTCCTGTTTGGGTGAATTCAGAAGTTATGAGTTAGTAATTAGTAGTTAAAACACTCATTACTAACTCCTAATTACAAATTGCCAATTACTAATGACTAACCACTAATGATTGATGACTGCATCAATATACTGCTGAACTTCCCTCAGTTGCTGCCGCTGGCATTCGATCCAATCTTTTTCCGCCGATCGCTGTTCCGGCGTCTCTTTCTGATACCGCGCCTGCTTCTCTAAAAAATTATTGTAGAATTTAATCGCTTTTTCAACTGTTTGAATTGCCAGTTTCATTCGCTCCTCAAAAACTGATATAATTACATGATCCAGGATTAACCCAATCACTTTACAGGACTCTTCAAAATCGACCAAACTGATTCCCATCTTGCTTTTATGAACCAGAGTTTCTACTGGTTCTTTCAGGGTTTCTTTAAAAGTTTTCATATAAGAATCAGGCAAATATTTCAGTGGCTCCGTAAACTTCGATACAATCTCCCCGCCTATTGATTGTAGTCGCTCTCTAAATTTCGACTGACTGTTTAGGTCGAAGCATTGAATGCAAAATTCAATTTTTTCTATATCAATAGATTGTAATTCTTGAAAAATTAAACTCAGTTCATTCTCCATAATTAAAATCACTCGCTCGGCTTGGACATCAACTTCATTCCGCAACTCTTTGTGTAAATTATCTTTTTCAAAAAAACCAATAGTATCTCTTTGAAAGACTTGAGGTTTTTTATCCCACAAAAACCACTGATTTTTTAACTTGGTCGCCTTGTCGCTCCAAGATTGGCGAACTTTAGCAACAGCATCATATTTGCCCTGTTTTCCTAAACTGCGAATTCTTACATCGCATCCGCTTAGTTCGCCAATTTGCTCCCAGACATCAACAGGAGATGCTCCAGCAATTCTCGGCTTGCTATTCCAGACATCCTCAGCCTGAGATACATCTTTGAAACATACCTGAAGTAGCCCCTTGAGTCTGATGGCAGATTGCTTAATTTCGTCAATACAAGGTTCCACATCTAAACTGAGTTGGGTAGCTGACTGTTTAATCTCCACGGATTGATATTCGTCTGCCAACAATCGATCGCTAAACAGGGTAATAGCCTGGAATGCCTTGAGATACTCATTCATTTCCTTTCATTCCTCGTTTCCCTAAACAGCATACAATACAGAACATCTGCCTTTTTGAATGGAAACTGAGCCACAACATGGATTATATATTCACCCCTGCAACTCAGGCGCGACTCAATAGTGGCAACCTAGTACAGCCTGCTGCCAAAACAGGAAAATTGCTCCCGGCAGCTAGAGATCCGGTGACAGGGGAGTTTGTGGAGCTTGCAAAAATTTTTTATCAATCAAGAAGTGAAACTCTATCCGATCGCGGAGTTATAGGATTGCTCGCACAGTTAGCCGGAGGTGGCCCCATACAGCCGCTGGTAGCTCCCGTGTACGTGACACTGGCGCCGTTGCAGGTGGCTCAAACTCATCAGGGGTTTCAAAAAACATACAGAATGCTTAACTGTCTGAAAATTAATTTGGCAGTGATGCAAGCGACTGCTGCTGTCATTGGTATTGGCGCTGTATCGAACACAGTTTTATCAGCAGTAAACCTCAACCAAGTATTAAAAATCCGAGAAGAGGCCAAGCACCAGAAGCTAAAAATTAAAGACGGGTTTATCGATCTCAGACACATCCTCAAAGATAGGGGAGTAGAGGTGATCCAGCAGATTTTTAAGGTGGCTCACGACTCTAGTTTTGAAATGCACCGCCAGAAACTGGTTAATGGTTATGAGATTTTTTCTAAAGCTATCAAACGCTGTCAGTCAGCCCTGACAGTGCCAGATATTAAACTTCGGAATTCCGAAATTAATAGCGGGCGGGATATGCTGTTTGAGGCTTTAAAAATTTATGATAATCCTAGTTTGTTGGAGGGGCTGTGTTCTGCCGGACAACTCAGGCAAATGGAATGTGTTTGGGCGATCGAGCAGGCGATCGGGGTCACGTTTCACTTGCAGCGGGCCTACGATATGGTGAGCGATCGCCTGCTGGAACTCCAATCAAAAATTCGTCAAAATCTTCTAACTGTTGTTAAAGGATGTCAATCCGAAGCCGAACTAGATTTTTTATTTCCTGAAGTTACTAGGATTCTCGGTCATGATTTAAGTGTAATAGAATTTTGGCAAAATGAGGTTGATTGGATGGAAACTTTGTCTCCAAAAGAGCAGCACCAGTTAGCTAGTTTAGATAAACTCGCCGGCGAGAGTTTAAAAAGCAGCGTGTACACTACATTCGCGGTATTAGCTGCGGAACCTTCACTTTATGAAACTTTAAAGCAAAAGTCTCACTTTCTATCCTTGCGCGACCAGCTAACCTTCGCTGTGTCGCCGGAAATCCGCCGGGGATACGAAGTTTATGTCAGCCAGCAGGCGATCGCTACTGGCTATCAAGCTTTAGCTGCCTCGAATTGGCAAGAAATATCCGATTTAACTGTGGCTAACCTCTACTACTTTTTTCAAATCCGAGAAAACTCAACTGAAAATTCTCCAACAGAGGACGAATTAGAAACGCCTTATTGGCACTTTCCCAAAACCTTAAAAAACGAGCTGAATTACAGCAATTAAATGACAGGTGACCAATTACACCAGTTCCTCATACCAATTCACTATCAATCTGCACTTAATATAGCTTCAAGGATCTAGTCCCAACCACAGAGATCTCAAACTTATTCATTCGTGAGAGATTTGATAATTATATCTCCCTGTTTTTTAAGTTTATCTAAACTCGAATAATTTTCCCACTTTAGGTCTTTTTTTGGATGTTCCCACATTTTTTCCATCGGATTTAATTCAGGACTAGAGGCCGGTAAATATATTGACATTATATGCAGAGAGTTAGTCTAATAAGAGAAACTTCTGAAAGCTACCATTATCCATTCGCTTCCGCATCGTGGCTAATTCTTCTCTTGTTTTGATTTGTGTGATGGCACTGCAGTATAATATCAGTAATTTTTCGCGTGCTTACTGCGATTATAGCCCGTTCGAGTCGATGCTCTAGTTCTTCAACCGTTTCGTGGATTTCTACCTAAAATTTGTTGAGCATATTGGCTTTCCTCTACTTTAGCCTATATGAGCGTGTACCTTCATAGTGAATTGGTCTTAGCAAGTTATCGCTCCTAGACGCGGTTGTACTTCGTTTAAATAAAAAATAGACTTAGGAGTGAAAAGCAAGTGTTGAAAAGGCAGGATGGCTGTTCCACAAGAATTATGCCAGAGGTCTAACGAACCATCAATTAATTAGAAGAGGGAATAGGTGCTGGCGGTAATTTTTGGCTAGGTACAGGTGCGGTAGAGGGAACAGGCGCTGGCGGTAATTTTTGGCTAGGTACAGGTAGGGAAGTTGGTTGAGGTTGCGGTTGAGGCAGACCAGGAACACGGATATATTTCCAATTACCAGTAAACAATAGGTACATAACACCCGCAAGCACGACACCGCTAACAACAGCAGCAGTAATTTTCCAAATACTGTAGGGACGTTCGCCTTGAACTTCAGCGGTGCGTGCATTAACCATTACTTGATATCGCTGGTTTTGATAGCGATAGGCACACAACCACACAGGTAGCAAAATATGCTTAAAAGTGATAGCATTGTAATCAGTGGAAATGCTGTGAACCCGCTGCTCGTCGCCACCAATATTCCTACAAACATCCGAGTGAATAGTACCGGCCATGACATTTTTAGCAGATTCAAATCCTTGAGTGAGAGAAACTTGCGATCGCTGCGCTTCAAACCCAGCTAAATAAGATGAATTGTAAGGGCGCAGCGACTCCTTGAGATGCCAAGGTTCTAACGCATCCAGGCGCGGGCGATCGACTGAATTTGTAGCGGGAATCAGAATATCGTCAAAAAAGCGATCGACTCTGCCAGAAACAGGCCACCACCTAGTATGTTGCACTTGGCGAGTCTTAGTTTCTGTTTCGCCCTGCGCGTTTGTTTCCGTATAAGTTTCAGTTACGTAGTAGTGTTCTCCGCGATCGCCCCTATAGTAACTAACCGTGTAAGTGTCGTAAGTCCAAAACGGCAAATAAACCCCTTGAATTTTCTCCTGTTGGGCTAGGGATTTCAAAGCAGAGGGAGCAAACCAGCGATTGCTGAGCCACTTCTGAATGCTTTCTCTGGCCTGTTTATCAGTAACTTCAAAAGGTACAATTCCCTCTGGATGCACGCTAGGGCTAGCCTTTGCAGGTTGCGTCACAATTGGAGAAGCACAAAATGGGCATCTACCCGCTACTTTCGGCGGTTCAAAAGTAACACTTGCTCCGCAATCATTGCATTTTACTTCAAGGGCTGTTGTTGATAAAGTTGTCAGCGCCGTGCGATCGACTTGGAGATATTGTTCGTAAGAGTTCTCCTTTACCTCTTGGGCAGTTTGGGGAATTGCATCTTCCCAGCCGCAGTAAGCACACTTGAGCTTTCCTGCTTGGGGGTTGAACTCTAAATAAGCCCCGCAGCTAGGACAGGGAAAACGTTTAACAGCAGATTCCGAAGTATTCATAATGGTTAATTGGTGATGTAATTGGTAATTGGTAATCGGGAAAGCATCCCAATTACCAATTACTAATTAACTAAATATCCAACATTTTAGGCGGCGGCTGGCGGGGGAGGCGGCGGTACTGTCGCCAACAAAGATGCTAATTCCGGCACTTGCGATGCTAACTTCCAGCCGTCAAAACCCGCACGCCACACCATTACCTGATGTGTCAAACCATTTTGCAGAAGTTGATGCAATTCAAAAGGGCCTAATTGTTGACCGTTCTGGGCAATATACCACTGAGTTTGTGTTGGCGGGGGAGGTGGCGGCGGAGTCTGCGATGCTGGCGGCTGCATCATATTTGTCATTTGCTGACCTAGTGCCATTCCCATGCCAAATTCTAATGCTTGATTGCCGCCGCTAGGGTTATTTGCTGATGCTTCTATGGCGTTAGCAGATTGATATTGGGTATATTGCTGCATATTTCCCAGAAGTCCTATTGAGGCTCGTTTGTCGAGTGCTTCTTCAACTTCAGGCGGCATCGAGATATTTTCAATTAATAGCTGAGTTAACTCTAACCCAAACTGCTGGATACTTGGCTCTATGGCAACTCGTACCTGTTCGCCCATGTGGGTGTAGTTGGCTGCAAAGTCTAGCAGGGGAACGCGGGAATTGCCAACCCAATTGGCAAAGGCACTGACTATTGTATTGCGGAGTTGATCGCTGATTTCATCTACTTGAAATAGTCCGTCAGTGCTGATTAGTTGTTTTAAGAGTTGTTCTGGATGGGAAACTTTAATGTTGTATGTGCCAAAAGCCCGCATTCTCACTGGGCCGAGTTCTGGATCGCGGATAATTACAGGGTTAGAGGTTCCCCATCTCAGGTTGGTAAATATTTTGGTGTTAAAAAAGTAGACTTCTGCTTTAAAGGGAGAGTTGAAACCGTAGGGCCAACCTTTTAAGGTGCTGAGAATGGGTAAGTTGCGGGTGTACAGTTCGTGCATTCCAGGATCGAAGACATCGGCCACTTGGCCTTCGTTGACAAAGACTGCTATTTGTCCTGGTCGTACAGTTAGTTTAGCACCTTGTTTAATTTCGTTTTGGTGACGCTCGAATCGATAGGCAATGGTGTCACTGGTATTGTCCAACCATTCGATGATATCGACAAATTCGCCGCGAATCTTGTCAAAGAGTCCCATAGATTTATTTGGGGTTGTTGTTCGATTTTAGCTTCAATAGGAGCGATCGGAGTTCCCGATCGCCCTTGTAAAGTTTTTACGTGCGATGGGTGGGGATGGGGGCGATCGCCCTTGCAGACAATTCACAATTCCGGTTCAATTCCAGCCGATCGCAACTGAGCGCGCAATTGCTCTAATTGGTCTTCTGCTTGTTGAGCTCTTTCTTGTTCGCGATCGGCTCTTTGCTGTTCTTGTTGAGCTCTTTCTGCTCCCGATAACAGCAAATTTCCTGCACTATCCCACCAGCGCAGCCAAGGTAACTCAACATTTTGATACCTTCCTTGCCAAATTCCCAATTCCACCCCTAACGGTTCAATGGAATAATGACCGCGCTCATTTGCAGCAACTAATTGATACCTATTTTCGATCAGGTGATAGACTTCAACGCTAGCCTTAGTTACTTCATAAATCCCGTAAAAGGCCGGACGGATCACATTTTCATAAATCCAGAATTTACCCGGCTTAGTTTCCTGTTGACCCGATCGCAATAAAGGCGTTGTGTCCCGTTCTTCTGCACCATTGCCCGATACAAATTCTAACACAATTAACGGTGCTACAAATTCTTGCCACATCACATAAGAACCGCGCAATTGACCGTCAATAGTTGGCGGAACATTAGGTACATAAAACCAGTCGGGTGCTTCTGCACCCCGTTCTAGCGGCTCAGTTAATCGCCAATAAATGCCGCTGTCTTGACCGATACAATAGTTACCATCTGGATGAATGCTTTGGAAGACGGGAGTAATTGAATCGGTTAACAGGATGCTTTGGGGATGTTCTTGGAAATTCTTCACAAAAGTGCCGTCGGATTCGGGTAGCTGAGTGTGGTCTGGCCAGCCTGTAGGGTTGTTTTCTACATCTAAGGTGAATTTCATAGTTTTATTTGGGTCCCAAGCATTGTTTTGTTGTGAAAGAAGTTTTGATTTTGAGTAGATGCAAACTCGATACATCTAACTCAGACCTCTATCTCCCAATCCTCCAGATGCAAACCCTCAACGCGGCTGAACTCGCGGGTATTGTGAGTTACAAGAATTAGGTTGTTGGCGAGAGCAATAGACGCAATCAAGAGGTCATGAGGGCCGATAGGTGTTCCAGATGCAGCTAATTGATCGCGAATTTGACCGTAAATTAGGGCAGACTGGTCATCAAAAGGCAAACTTACAAACTCATTGAAAAAACGTTCTAGTCTAGCTAGATTGCTATCTTGACGAGAACTTTTAAAAGCACCCCAGTAAAGTTCTGCTTTAACTACAGAGCATATTGCTACATCACCTGACCGCATCATTGCTAGTCGGCGAGATACCGATGAGTTGCGGTCTGGATTTAACAAACGGATGCAAGTATTGGTGTCTAAAAGATAAATCACAGCAATTCTTCCCGGATTTCATATTCCAACTGCTCAGGACGAACAAGCGGTTCTCCCTCCCAACTTCCTATTACTGTCTCAAAAAAACCGGGCGACCAGCCCAAATCTTCCGGCGTTTTAGCCTCAGTTGCAGGTGCTATAGGCTGAAAAATTACAATAACTTCCAAATCTGTATCTTTGATACCACCGGGGATTTGCAAATGCAACATCCCGTCCGAACCAACGCGCGATCGTACTTTAATACTTTGCATAACTGTGACCTCTTTAAGTTTGTACTGAAATTCAATCTTGTCAGGAATTACTCATCTATGCCAAAGAAACCGGGTTTTTTACCGAATATGTGGGTGAGTGCGAAAGATTTTCGTCAAAAAACCCGGTTTCTGACCACCCGTGCGTCATTCTACCTCTATATTTAGGATTGGTGTATCTGATTAATTTCGCACCCGAACCCGAGTTAATCCAAAACCAATTAATCGCGCTGGAATATTTCGCAAAATTGGTAACTGCAACAAAAGTGGCGGTGTAAACGGTCGATTTGTATCTAATGCCCCCTTAATAATTCGCTCCTGTACAAACGATTGAAATGCTTGAATTACCCGCGTGGGCAACTCCCGCTGTCGCTGCACCTCTGCCAAATCCCACAGATGCAAGTGATTGTTTTTCAGGGGGGCGCTGAGTACATTAGCCGCCACGACAGCATCTTGAATAGCATAGTTAATTCCCACACCGCCTACGGGCGACATGACGTGAGCGGCATCCCCAATTAAGAGTAAACCGGGACGATACCAGCGGGGAAGGCGACTCGATTCAACCGACAGAAAAGAAATTTGCGACCACTCTTTCAGTTGCTCTACCCTATCTGCAAATTCTGGTGCTAATTCAGCAACAGATTTTTGCAAAGTTTCTATTCCTGATTCGCGCAATTTCTGATAGCTACTTTTCAGAATAATGTAACCGAGTTGCCAATAATCCAAGCGGTCAATTATAGCTAATAAATGACCTCCAACAGCTCGACCTCCCACGCCGAAATCTTTGACATCATGGGGACTGCGCGGCAAACGAAACCAAAGGACATCCATCGGCGGGGAAGTTTTAATCGGTTCAAAACCTGCTAATTGGCGAAGGCGGGAAAAGCGACCGTCTGCACCAACAGTGAGGGTCGATCGCACTTCATGCCATCCCCCGCGTCCCCGGTATCGAATTCCGCACACAATCCCATTTTCTACGATCGTTTCTTGGACATTAGCTCCCATTACTAGCTGAAAACTGGGGTAGCGCTGCGCTTCGGTAATGATGAATTCGAGAAACTTGACTTGGGGAAGGATAGTGATGTAAGGATACTTGGTTTTGAGACGGGATAAATCTACGAGTGTGGCGGTATTCCCAGCAGCTTGGATGGTGAGTTGGCGCATTTTTGTATGGGGCAATTCCAGCAATTGTGCTGCTAAACCCAATTGCTCCATAATTTCCATTACAGACGGATGCAGCGTATCGCCGCGAAATTCTCGATCGAAATCTTTGTGTAGTTCTAGCAGGATGACTGGAATGTTTTGCCTCGCTAAAAGTAATGCTAAAACAGCACCCGCAGGCCCACCTCCCACAATGCAGCAGCTTGTATGCTGCACGTCAACGATCGAGTGCTCTTGAGAGGATTCTGAATTTTGAACAGAGTTGACAGTCATATTTTTATGTTCCTCTTTGCTCAACAATCCTGCTAGCTGCTTTTAGTTTAGCAAAACGCATTAGTTAATCAATTCTGAAACTTTTTTTCCTGTCAAAAGATGAACATACAGGGCTTTCCCAAGTTCACACTCCTACTCCTCGCAGGATCTCGCCAATCCACCAGGGGAGCGATCGCACCCAGCCAACCGCAGCCGCTTGACCAAAGTGAGGCAATCCCCCCGCAGCCCCCGCTTCTCGACGCGGTACAATAAATGCAATCATACTTAACGCTTATATTGAAAAGGCTACACACAACGCCACAGGAGACAACTGACGCATGGGTAAAGTAGTTGGCATTGACCTCGGAACAACAAACTCAGTAGTAGCCGTCATGGAAGGCGGCAAACCGGTTGTGATTGCCAATGCAGAAGGGATGCGGACAACTCCCTCGGTAGTTGCTTTCACAAAGGAAGGAGAACGCCTTGTGGGACAGATGGCCAGACGCCAGACTGTTCTCAACCCGCAAAACACCTTTTACGCTGTCAAGCGGTACATCGGACGCAAATATACCGAACTGACTCCAGAATCAAAGCGCGTTCCTTACACAACTCGCCGCGACGAAAACGGGAACATCAAAATCAAGTGTCCCCGCCTGAAAAAAGATTTTGCCCCAGAGGAAATTTCGGCGATGGTGTTGCGAAAGCTGGCCGATGAAGCCAGCCGCTATCTGGGACAAGAGGTGACGGGGGCTGTAATTACTGTTCCCGCTTATTTCAACGACTCGCAGCGACAGGCGACGCGGGATGCTGGACGAATTGCGGGACTTGATGTTAAGCGGATTTTAAATGAGCCAACGGCGGCTTCTTTGGCTTACGGTTTGGAGAGGCGAGAAAGTCAAACTATTTTAGTGTTTGATTTGGGTGGCGGTACTTTTGATGTCTCTATCTTAGACGTGGGAGACGGAGTATTTGAAGTTAAAGCAACTAGCGGTGACACTCAATTGGGTGGCAATGATTTTGACTCTAAAATTGTTGACTGGTTGGCAGAACAATTCTTAGAAAAAGAAGGAATTGATTTGCGACGCAACCGGCAAGCTTTGCAGCGCTTGATCGAAGCGGCAGAAAAAGCCAAGATTGAGCTGTCGGGAGTCGGTGTCACCGAGATTAATTTGCCGTTTATCGATGCGAACGAAGATGGCCCTTTGCATCTGGAAACGCGGCTGACTCGCGGTCAATTTGAGGGGCTGTGCACAGATTTGGTGCAGCGGCTGCGGCGTCCGGTCAAACAAGCTTTGGCTGATGCAAGTTTGAGTCCTTCTCGCATTGATGAAGTTGTGTTAGTCGGCGGTTCGACTCGCATTCCTTTGGTTCAGGAAGTTGTTCGCAGTTTGATTGATCGAGAACCCAATCAAAATGTGAATCCCGATGAAGTTGTGGCGGTGGGTGCGGCAATTCAAGCGGGTATTTTGGGTGGGGATGTCCGCGATGTGCTGCTGTTGGATGTGACGCCGCTGTCGCTGGGTTTGGAAACTATCGGCGGGGTGATGAAAAAATTGATTCCGAGGAATACTACTATTCCCGTCAGGCGATCGGACATTTTTTCGACTGCTGAAAACAACCAAACTGTAGTAGAAATTCACGTGATCCAAGGCGAACGGGAATTAGGCAGAGATAATAAATCTTTGGGACGGTTTAAACTAACTGGAATTCCGCCGGCACCGCGAGGGATTCCGCAGGTGCAAGTAGCTTTTGATATTGACGCTAACGGGATGCTGTTGGTGACTGCTTTGGACAAAACTACCGGCAGGGAACAAAGCATTACTGTGCAAGGTGCTTCGACGCTGACTCAGCAGGAAGTGAATCAAATGATTCGCGATGCGGAACAGTTTGCTCAAGCTGATAAGTTGCAGCGGGAAAAGGTGGAAAAACGCAATCGCGCTGAAGCTTTAGCTTATCAAGCCGAGCGGCAGTTGCGGGAAGTTGCGCTCGATCGCGGAATGCAGTTTGCTCAAAGAAGCCGCCAGCGAATTGAAACTTTAATTCGGGAATTGCGAGACAGTTTGGAACGCAATGATGAGCGCGGAGTTGACCAAGTTGGTTCGGATTTGCAGGATGCTCTTTACGATTTGAGCCGGGAAGTTTCCGCGTTTGCGATGGATGACGATGATGATGATTTCTTTGAGTCTGTGAAGCGGACTTTTACGGGGGACGGTACCAAGCGGCGCAGCGATGACAGCAGCTATTATACCAATGCTAAGCCGTACAGGCGATCGACTGTCGATCCAATTCCCGATCGACCCTATGATCGACCCTATGATCGCACCGGCGATCGTATGGGCGATCGTATGGGCGATCGCATGGGCGATCGTAGAAGCAGTGCTAATCGCCCCACTCGCCCTTATCAAAATCAAAGCGACGATTGGGATGATGACGACGATTGGCTGTAATTGAAGGAAGAAGGAAGAAGGAAGAGGGAAGAAGGAAGAAGGAAAATAGTGGATTTTCGGCTGAGAATTTGTGACGGCTGTTTTCCTAATTCTTCTCATATTCTTTCTTTCTCCTCTCCTACACTAGACTTCTTTGAATTAGATAAAGATTACTATGGTAAGTAAGGAGAAAATTATGTTGTATGACCCATAGAGAACAATACATCTGGCAGGGGGGTATTTATCTTTGTCAACTTTGCTACGAATTAACTAAATCTTTTCATTCGTCTGAACTTTATGGTATTACCAGTCAAATTCGCCGTGCATCTGTATCAGTACCAGCTAACATTGCGGAGGGATATGGGCGTGTTACTAGACAAGAGTAGATTCGATATTTGCGAATAGCTCTCGGTTCGCTCAGAGAACTGGATACTCATCTAGTGATTTCTGAAAGAGTAGGATTAGCAGCACCCGAAAAAATCTCACCAGTTATCAAAGAAGTAGATGAACTCACACGATTAATTGTCAGTACAATCAACAAACTAGAAGGATAAAACATCATCCTTCATCCTTCATCCCTCATCCCTCATCCTTCTTCCTTCTTCCTTCTCCAACTATGCAGAATTTTCGCAATTACTATCTAATTTTGGGAGTGCCCAAAGATGCCACGGCTGATGAGATAAAAAAAGCCTATCGACGGCTGGCCAGACAGTTGCACCCCGATGTAAATCCAGGTGATAAATCTGCTGAAGATAGGTTTAAGGATATTAATGAAGCTTATGATATTCTTTCCGATCTCGACAAGCGCGCTCAATACGATCAGTTTAGTAAATTCTGGAAACAAAAAGGATTTCAAGGAAAGCAAGGGGTGCGACTTCCCAATTTCAAAACTTGGGGAAACAGTAAAACAACCCGCAAAAAACCGACCGAAGATGTAGATTTTAGCGATTACTCGGATTTTAATAAATTTCTGGATCAAGTGCTCGGAAGACGCCGGGAAGTGAGGATGGCGACAGCGAATGATGCAGCGGGAGTAGCCTCCTCTGAACCGTGGAGTACGGCTTCTAAGAAAACGAGTTATGTTGCTAATTCTCGCCCACCTAGAAGGGATTTCGACGATCGCGAAATGCGACGAGAAACAGACGATCGCGAAATGCGACGGGAAACAGTCGATCGCGAAATGCGACGGGATGTGGACGATCGCGAAATGCGACGAGAAACAGTCGATCGCGAAATGCGACGGGAGATAGTCGATCGCGAAATCAGAAGGGATATAGCCGATCGCGAAATGCGACGGGAAATTAGAGAAACAGTCGATCGCGAAACGAGAAGAGACATTGAGGCGAGGCTAACTCTGCCTTTGGAAAGGGCTTATTCGGGTGGTACCGAGCGAATTCGTTTGGAAGATGGGCGAGCGATCGAGGTGAATCTGCCTCCTGCTATGGTATCAGGCCAGCGGATTCGCTTGCGAAATCAAGGTATTGGCGGCGGAGATTTATATTTGAAAATCACGGTTTCTCCCCATCCATTTTTTCGATTGGAAATGTCGGATATTTGCTGCGAATTGCCTCTGACTCCCAGCGAAGCGGTGTTGGGTGGAGATGTGGAAGTACCGACGCTGGATGGTAGGGTGAAAATGAAATTGCCACCGGGAGTAACGTCTGGAAAGCGGTTGCGGCTGGCTAACAAGGGCTATCCGACGGGAAATGGCGATCGGGGCGATCAGCTAGTAGAAATTCAGGTGTTAATTCCCACAGAAATTAGTGACGAAGAAAGAGAATTGTACCAGAAGTTGCGAGAGGTTGAGTCTTTTAAACCGCGCCAGGATTTATCAGTTTAATGTAGAGTAAGCAATGCGCCCGTTTAATTTTGTAGGGGCGCCATAATGCGCGCCTTACTACCAATTGTGTGCGAAAACTTAGGAGATGCTTGGCTGTAAATAGATAATAACAAATCCCTTGGTATCAGAATTATCCATCTCTCTCTTCTCTTCCTCTGCGCCCTCTGCGCCCTCTGCGGTTTAATCATTCCGAAACAACCGTACACAATATGATTTGTCGCCAGAATAGCCGATCGCACTTTCAGCAATCCTGGCTCGCATAAGTAAAATTACTGTTGTGATTATTTCTGAACTAGCAGAGAATTAACAATAAGATAATTTTCCCACAATCAGGAGCAGTCTGCCGCCATGACTCAAATGCCCCCTCAATGCAACAACCTGCAAGAGCAAGTTGATTCTTTAGTGCAACTGCTGCGTCAGGAATCGTCTTTGCGACAACAAGATATCACGGCGGTACAAGCTTCTCTGAAAAAGGCAATTTCTCCTGAGTTTGAAATTGTGTTTGCCGGGGCTTTCAGTGCGGGAAAATCAATGCTAATTAATGCTTTGCTGGAGCGGGAATTGCTCTACAGTGCTGAAGGACACGCGACAGGTACTGAATGTTATATCGCCTTTGCTGATCCTGAAAAAGAGCGAGTTGTTCTCACTTTTTTGAGTGACTTTGAAATTCGAGAACAAGCACATACTCTTTGTGAAAGGTTAGGTTTAACTACTGAACTTAATATTAATCACACAGATGTAGTGCCGCTTTTGTGTCAGGGATGTAAGATAATTATTGAAAAGGAAGGCGGCGAAAATAAATCGGAGCGAGCCAAACAAGCTAAGGCTTTGATGCTGCTGTTGGAAGGTTTTGAGGCAAATCGCGAGCGCATCCAAACTCTCGAAAACGCTACCTACTCAATGGAACAGTTTAACTTTTCCAATCTCAAGGAAGCTGCTAGTTATGCCCGTCGCGGTAGTAACAGTGCTGTACTCAAGCGAGTGGAATATTACTGTTATCATCCGCTGCTGCAAGATGGCAATATTATTATCGATACGCCGGGAATTGATGCGCCGGTGCAGCGGGATGCAGAATTGACTTATGATAAGATTGAAAGCCCGGATACTTCGGCGGTTGTATGCGTTTTAAAAGCGGCTTCGTCTGGGGAAATGACGACGGAGGAAACCGAGTTGATGGAAAAAACACGGGGAAATCCGGGAATTCGCGATCGACTGTTTTACATTTTTAACCGCATTGACGAAACTTGGTACAACACGCAACTGCGACAGCGCTTAGAAAATCTGATTAATTCCGACTTTCGCGATACTGCGAGAGTTTACAAAACTAGCGGATTGTTGGGGTTTTACGGGAGTTTGATTCGAGGGACAACAGGGCGCGATCGCTTTGGTTTAAATACAATCTTTGCCACCAGCCAAGGGCGAGTTTCTGGAGATGATAAATTAGATTCAGAGTTACTCGGTAATAGTGAAGAAACTCCGCAATTTGTTAGTGAATTTAATCGCTACTGTGCGAATTCCGGTAAGCTATCTCCGAGCAAATTTCGCATTTCAGTTAACAGCTACGAAACACCAAATGAAAACTACGTGCGGATTCTTGCCGAGCAAGGACAACCATTAATTACTCAATTAATTCAAGATAGCGGAATCGAAGATTTTCGCACAGCCATCACCCGTTACCTCACAGAAGAAAAACGCCCGCAACTGTTCAAAAATTTAGCTGACGACTTAGAAGACTTGTGCATTCAACTGCGGAAACATTACCAAACAATTCAGCGGAACTTGGACAGCCAGCCCCGCGAAATTGAAGCAATGAAAGCACAAGAACTTTTGCGGCTAAATCAAGAATTGCAGCAAGTTGGACAGGATTTTCGGGAACATATCGCCGAAGAAGTCAATGAAATGATTATGAACAGATGCGATATTTTCGATATAGACTTTCGGCAACTGCAATCTCGGATGATCCGGCGCTTGGATGAATTGTTAGACGGATTTTCTGTTGAGGCGGCTTACGGACGCACTTTGCGGAATCATCCCCGCAATGCTACAGCACCTTTAATTGCTGTTTTAGTTGAAGCACTTTATTATTTAGCGAATCAGTTGGAAGATATTTTAGTAGAGGCTACTAAGTCACTGGTTGATAATTATTTCCAGTATTTGAAAGATAACGTTCGCAAGTCGGAATACTATCGATTACTCTATCGGTTGTTGGGGAATGATGGGGGCATTGAACAGCAGTTAGAGGAGTTATCAAAGCGGGTTTCTGATGCTTTGGTAAATGCGGCGGGCGTTGAGTGCGATCGCTACGTGCGAGAAAGTCCCCGTTTTTACGACGAAGGCACATTTTCAATTTATCAATTCCGGGAAACATTGCAGCAAACTTCTCAAGGTTTCGACTGCGAAAATATGGTTGATGCCCAACCGGCAATTCGACAATTATTGCGGCTGGATTTTGAGCCGAAAGTATCTAGAACTATTCGGCAAACTTTCCGCCAAACTGTCAACCAAACGCTGAAAGAGCATTTGTTGCCGCTGGCACAAAAGCAAGCTGATGATATTTTGCAGAAATACAGTCAAGCCCGCGATTATTTGGAGCAAACTTTGGCACAGGAGGCGGAGGAAAAGATTGCTGGGAACCTGCGGCGGCAAGCTGAGAATGAGCAAAAGATTCAAGAGTACGATCGGGCGGTTTCTGGGATTAATAGTTGTTTGCAGGCAATGAAGTTGCACGAGCATTTGTTGCCTGTAATCGGGCAAAATGATAGTGTTTCGGTGGATGGTGAATGATTGGAAATCCGGCGATTGAAAACCAGGCGATTGGAAATCGCAGCTACACAGACAAAACCCGCCGACGCGGGTTGAAGACATTCTTAGTCGGCGTCCGGCGGACATCGTTTGTATAGCTGCCAATTCTATTCGCCGGGGCAATTGTCAAAACAGAGATACTACTCTAAAATAGTTAGGATGACAGTTTAAACAACTTAAAGATTAATATGGAAGATAAATTTGATTTTCACAACTGCGGTAATGAGGATGCTTTATCTTTCGGTAACGCAATGCTTAAAGTAGAAAAACTCAAGGAAACAGTAAATGGAGTTTTGCCTGAATATGGGTTAGGAGAGAAACTCACTCACTTGCTGAGTCAACAAAAACTCTACATTTATGTAGGTTCAAATACTGACCAACAACCTAATGCTTATGAGAACTGGTTTGGTGAAGGTATAGATTGTGAAATTCTCAGAGTGGGTGCTCAGGGGTGGAAGAAAGGAAAGATGAAGCTCAAACTCAATGTCACTATAGAATTTTGCCCAGACGAACCAGACGTTGAAGAAACACCAGAAAACAACGAATCAGAAACTAGCAAACCAGAATCCCCCCTCGATGATTTGCGCCGCCAACTTCTCAATCAAGAAAACTCATCCAGCTAATCCATCAAACATCCGCGTTTATTCGCGTTCATCTGCGGTTAAAAATCATCATGTCTAAAACCCCCAGAATTCCCATTCCCCCAGAAGTCCGAAAATATGTATTTACTCGCAATAAATACCAATGCCAAAGCTGCGGCCAAACCAAGCTAGAAACCCAACTGACGATCGATCATATCATCCCCCTAGCCCGCGGCGGCAGCAACGACATCAGCAACTTGCAAACCCTCTGTGGCACCTGCAACCAAAAGAAAACCGACAAACTAGACCCCCGCTTCCGTCGTCACTTTGACCTGTGATATTTAACAGTATAATAAAATCAGCAATTTAAGCTTCAAATTGCTAACCTCTGTTCGATCGCACTTTTAATCCCTAGCTTGGATAACTGCAATGCTGACAAAAACAGTAGACGTGCAAGAAGCACAGACAAATTTAAAAGAGTTATTATCTCTAGCACTTAAAGGCATAGAGGTTATTCTCACAGAAGGTGGCATTCCCCTTGTCCGTTTAGCGCCCATCGCATCCCCAACTAAGCAGCGTACAGCAGGATTGCACGCAGGAGCAATCTGGACAAGCGACGATTTTGATGAACCGTTACCCGACGAATTTTGGACAGGGAATCTATGAAATTAGTGTTCGATACTAATACCTTCATATTGTACTTTTACCTTTAATATCACGCCTCAAATCCTCCATAACATCCGCGTTAATCTGCGGTTCAAAAATCCTACCATCGATAATACCGATAAGGATCGTCTCCATTCTCAAAATCCGTTTTGTAATCCCAGTGATAAAACTCCCGACTCGAACCGTTAAACACAGATCCATCCGCCTTAAAACTCGCCCCTAAATTAGCCAAAATCTGAGCATTGGCCCGGGTTTGCCGCCAGCGAGTAAAACGCAAATAAGTCTTAGTATCAGCATTCAAACTGTCCGGTTCAATCTGAGAAAAAATCGCCACACCCTTGCCAACTTTTACCCGACTTAACAAACCGTCAGCGCCGATTTCTCCCCCAGACTTAATCAACCAAGTATCATAAAAAGAGCGCGATCGCAAATCTGAAGCACTAACCCCCTTCACCTCATCCCAACTCGGAACCGCCAGCGAACCGCCAAAATCCTGCGCTTGCTGCAAACCCACGCCCAAACCCGCCACAGGCACTTCACGCGGCAAGAAAAACGCCTTCCCGCCAGCATTCAAATAACCGCGCAAATCTGCATCTTTCAGATTCGCTTGTGTCCCCACAATTGCCAAACCAACATCATTAGAAAGCGAACTAGCCCGCTGATAAATTACCCCCAAACTGTCCAACTTTTGGGCATCTCCATCTCCCCCTATTAAAACCACTTTATCCGGCTTTCCAAGCACAGGAGAATTCATCCCGTAACTCACAATTTGTTGCACTAACTGCGCCGCCCCAGCATCTACAGAATAATGGTCTTCCAAATCCAACTCATTTAAAATCAGCCGCCCTTTTCCGTACTCCAATTCCATCAGCGGCGAATAAGCTAAATCAAACTCTGATTCCAAAATAGGGCGCCAACCGCTGCGGTGCGGCTTCTCAATAGAAGCGCTACTGACACCGCCACGATTTCCCCAACGCCAGCCGTACCAATGTTTAGTTGCCGGACTCAAATTAGGGTCTGTTTGGCTCGTATCTGGATAAGCTTCAACCAGCGTGCTTTCCCCCACCCAATCCCGCAAATCTTCACTGTCTAAACCGCTAATTGCGGGATGGTTGCTGTCAACTGGATAAGCGCGGCGGCTGACGTGACCAGCTACCCGAAAACCCGTATTTTCCAGCCATTCCCTGCGCTGAGGAAACACAATTGCTTTGCCGCCGTTTCGTACAAAACTTTCTAAACTTCCCGGCAAATTTGCCCCACTCGAAAACGCTTCCCTACCGATAATTAATAGCGATGCAAGTTGCGAACCATTCCACGGTACAAGCTGATAACCTAATTGTTTTAAAATTGCCGATGTTTTGCCCGCTGGATCGAAGATTGTCAGCGTATCCTTGCTTTTGGCTTGATTGGCAAAAACCCGGAAAGCAAATGTATCAGAATGCGATCGATCGCCCACCCGTGCCGTCAAGCGAATTTCGCCGTCAGCCTTGCTAGAAATGGTATTTAGCAAATTTACTTCTATTGGGAAAAACAGCGTTCCTGCCGCCTCAATTCTCCCTTTTTGCTCGCCTTTTTTTACTTCTTTCCCCCCCACCAAAACTCGCCAATTAAATGCAAATTCTTGCGTCGCCCGCGTATCGTTAAGTAACACTACTTGCTTTGCCAGTTTTCCGCCCACAAACAAATTGTGATCTTTCGCAGTAAAAACCGGGCTAGCACCAGCAATCCAAGCCAAAGTCGAGCTATTATTATTCATAATTGCCTCGCCCCCAGGATGAACAGTGTAAGCTTCGGGCTGGAAATAATGCAAAAGATTATTCGAGACTTGCTTCAAATAAACTCCCCGGCGACCCGGTTGAAATGCCCCAATCTCCACCTTTTTTCTGCCAGCTTCGGACACTTCCCAACCATGTCCGTCATTCCAAGGAATCATCCCCCCAGACATTCCAAAAGTTCGCCAACTCCGCCAAGTATTTGTACTGAATAACTGCTGCAACTTTTGAAAAGCGGGTGAAAAATCTAACTCTTTTTTAAAATGCCAGCTTTGATACTCCTGACCCTGGACAAATTGCTCGCGAATTTTAGATTTATAAGCGGCAGTTTCCAACTCGTAAGCCTGCTTGCCAAAATAAATTGCCGCAAACTCAGTCATCCAAGGTTCGCTGAGAATCGCCTGACCAAAACCTTTGCGGTTCCGCATCATCGTTGCGTGCAGAGGAGTGCCAAACTCGACGGCCATGTAGGGCATATCCCCGGTTTTGCTCCACTCAGAAATCCACTCTTCCCGTTCTTGCAAGGGAATCATATTTAAATAAGAATTCAGCGCATAAACATCGCCGAAATTTGCGCCTTGGTGTACCATCACAGGTCTGGTTGGGTCTGCCGATTTAATCGCAGCTATAGCGTCATTTCCTAGGGGAGTGTTCGCCCGCAAACGCTGGTTGTCGGAGGGACTGAGAGTGCCTTCTACTTTTCTTTTGCCGATACGGCGCGGATTTTGGTCGTCAGCGTTGCCGAAAAAATTAGGACTTGTCGCCCACATTAATACTGATGGATGATTGCGGTAGCGGCGCATTTCAGTCACCATTCGGTCTTTCCAGCGGTTTTTCCACAGGGGGTTCTTCCACTTGCCGTTCCAAGCAATAGGACTAATGTCTAAAGCGGGAGCCATAATGGGAAAACCTTTGAGGTCTGCTCTTTCGGAAAATAACTCTCGGAAGTGCCATCTACCGCGTTCGTCGTGATTCCAAGGCCACATTTCTGTTATGTTAAAACCTGCTTTGACGTAGCCATCAATTAGGCTATCAGCAACTTCTAATGTCCCGCCTTGCCAAGTATCCGAGTGCAAGATTGGTCGCAGCCGAAATTCAGTTCCATTTAAGAAAAACTTGCGCCCTTCTATCCAAAATTCGCGGAAGCCAAAAGGTTGGTCGTATTGCGTGTCAATGCCGCTGCCTTTTACTTCTAATTGCAGGGTGTAAAGGTTTGGTTGCCCGACATCCCAAAGACGGGGATTTGGCCAATTCCACTGAACTTGTAAGGTTTGAATTGGTTTAGCTTGAACCTTGGCATTTGCGGTGAATTTTTGTTGTACTTTGCCTTTTTCGTCCACCATTTGCGCGATTAATTCAACTTGACCGCTTTGGGCAACGTCTTTGAGTTCTACATCTAATTTAACTTGCTTTTTTCTGGTGGAAGTTTGGACGAATACGTCGCTAATAAGCGGGCCTGGGGGAAGGCTCAGAAGTCGCACTTCGCCGATGATTCCCCGCGATTGCAATTTGGATTTTTCTGTGTAGATTTCTGTGGGGCCCATGATGACGGCTTTTTCCTTTTCATCGGATACTGCAACCACTAAAATAGATAGGGTGTTTTGACCTGGTTTTGCTGCTTTGGTAATTTCAATAGTGCCGTAGGGCCATGGGATTTGACCGCAGTTAATGCCATTGATAAATATGACTGCATCGGTGCTGACTCTGGCTAAGTCGATAAATATGCGGCGGTTTGTCCAGTTGCCAGGAATGTCTATATTTCTCTGATACCAAGCTTTTGATAGTTGTTTGCTGTTAAAGTTTTCCCAATCTTTGCCGCTGCCGCGAGTGATGATTCCGGGTACGGATTCGTGGTTTTCTTTTTGCCAGTCTCCAGGCACCCAGATGGAACCCCAATTTGGGGAGACGGGGGGGTTTTGGGGGTTGCCAACGGCGGGGACAAATTGCCAAGTTCCGTTGAGATAGATTTGGGATCGTTTGTTGTCGATCGCCCCGGCGGCCAGGGTGGTAAGATTGGGGAAGCCGATCGATATCGCTGAGTTGCTGGCGAAGTTGGGATTTTGCAGCGCGTAACCGACGAATCCAAAGAGGGTGGCGGCTGCGAAAAATAACCCGATAATTTTTGCCAGCTTGTGATTCACTCGCTTATTGCTCCCAAAAATTAGATACTCTAATTTGTCCCTGAATCTATGATAGCAGTTGATTCAGCATAAATCCCCCTGCCAATCTGTCTCTGGGAAGATGGCACAGAGCAGACAAATGTGGTTTTGTATAGAAAAAATAAATACTTAGTTTTAACTAAGTTTTAAAAAGGTTGTTTCATCGACATAAGCAATAGTGCGATCGCGCCATCGCTACAGGTCAACAAAAATGAGTCAGTTTGAGGTCTTGCCCTTACCCATTAAATCTTACAGTATTGCTACATTTAGTGCCGGCACGGCTTTACTGCTAACAACTCTGTTACTGTTTTCCTTCCAGGCCGCTCCTGCAATGTTACTTTTGGTCGCTGCGGTTATCGCTTGGTATGCTTGCTTAAAGTCCGCCGAACAAAAACTAGAAATAGAACGTAATATTATTTCCAAAGTAATTGACACGACGGCTTGCTTAATTGTAGTTCTCGACAGCCAAGGACGGATTGTCCGCTTTAACCAAGCTTGCGAAAAAACTACAGGCTACTCGACAGCAGAAGTAATAAATAAATATCTTTGGGATGTGTTTTTACTTTCCGAAGAAATAGACCCAGTTAAAACTGTTTTTACCAAGCTCAAAGTCGAACATTATAACAGCGAATATCAAAACTATTGGCGCACTAAAAACGGCTCGAAACGATTAATTTCTTGGTCGAATACTGTGACGACCGATAGCGAGGGTTTGGTAGAATATGTGATAGCAACTGGCATTGATATTACCGAGCGCCAAGAAGCAGAAATAGCCTTGGCATTATCCTACACCAAACTAGAAAGCCGCGTCAAACAACGCACAGCAGAACTGACAGTAGCTAAAGAAGCGCTGCAAGCTCAAGAAGAACGATTTCGCTGTTTAAGTTCGTGTTCGCCTGTCGGCATTTTTATGGCAGATTATGAGGGGCGCTACACCTATGCAAACCCACGCTGTCAGGCTATTTTTGGCTTGAGTTTGACAGAACTTTTAGGAGACGGTTGGGAGAAGTGCATTCACCCGGAAGACAGCGATCGCGTATTGGCCCGATGGCTGGATTATACTCGGCAAGGTGGGGAATATGCGATCGAGTATCGCCTGCAAACACCAGAGGGAATTGTGCGCTGGATTAACGTTTGTTCCTCGCCGATGTTCTCCGACTCCGGCGAACTCATCGGATACGTGGGCACGGTGAGAGATGTCAGCGAAAGACAACAAGCGCAAGCAGCTTTGGCAAACAGCGAACAGCAACTGAGAACGCTGCTAGAAAATACGCCAGATATCATTATCCGCACGGACAAAGAACTGCGTTATATGTATGTCAATAAAGCAGTTGAAAGAAGCCAAGGAAAACCGCTTTCATTCTTTTTGGGTAAAACCAGTCAAGAAATAGGAATCCCGCCGGAACTGTGCCAAATCTGGGATGAAACCCTGCACAAAGTGTTAGAAATCGGTTGCGAAGAAATTATCGAATTTCAGGCTTTCTCAATCAACGGTCTCCGAAGTTATCAATCCCGCGTAGTTCCCGAATTTGACAAAAATGGCGTACCAGAATCAGCCTTAATTGTCGCCCGCGATCTCACAGAAATCAAACTTGCAGAAACTCAAAGATTGCAGTTAACTATCGAGCAAACAGCGAGGCAAAAAGCGGAAATAGAACAACAGCGATCGGCATTTTTAGCAGAAGTCAGCAAAATGCTGGCTGATGCGTTTGACGGGGAAACGGTGCTGCAAAAGGTAGCAGAATTAGCAGTAAATTTGATCGCCGATGGGTGCTGCATTCATTTGACCGAAACCGACTCAAAAGTGCGCCGAGTGGCTGTGGCTCACGCAGACCCATCTACGGTTGATACTATTAATAACTTGAGAATCCGCAGCCCGATCGCCGAGAATGCTGTTAACGGCTATCCCGTGGTAATCCGCAGCGGAAAATCCGAACTAATTGCCGACGTGGATGAGGAAATTTTAGCAGCAGGAGCCGACAATGCAGCAGAAATGGAAAAATTGCGATCGCTCAATATCGGCTCTCACGCTTGTGTACCGCTGAAGGCTCGCGGGCGGGTAAGGGGTTCCATCACTTGCTTTACCTCGAAGTTGGGCCGCCGCTACTGTGCAGAAGACATGGCAATGCTAGAAGACCTAGCATACCGCGTGGCGATCGCCCTCGACAACGCCAGACTTTACACTGAAGCGCAACAAGCACTATCTCAAACATCCCAATCCTTTGCCTTAATTGACTCGCTGTTAGAAGCATCTCCCCTAGCAATTTGCTTTATGGATCGCGAAATGCGCTTCATCCGTATCAATCAAGTATTAGCAGAACTCAACGGTTTGCCGATAGAACAGCATCTCGGCCAAGACTTCCGCCAATTGTTGCCAGAACATGCAGCCAAATTTGCGCCGATAATTCAGCAAGTTTTAGAAACCGGCCAGCCTGTTTTAAACTTAGAAATGAGCGGCGAACCTGATGGGAAACCGGGATATTTCGGTTACTGGCTAGCCAACTACTACCCAGTTAAAAATGAAAGAGAAGAAATAATCGGAGTAGGCCTAATTATTACAGATATTACCGCAGCCAAACAAACAGAATTAGCTTTGCGGGAAAGCGAAATGCGCTTCCGCAGCGTGGTAGAATCTAACATGATCGGCATCGGTTTCTGGGATGCCAACGGCGAAGTTACTGATGCTAACGACGCCTTGCTGGCAATGATCGGATATACGAGGGAAGACTTAGTTTCGGGACAGATCCGCTGGCTCGAACTCACGGCGCCGGAATACGCAGAACTCGATCGCGCCGCCATCGCGCAAGTCGTAGCATCAGGAAGTTGCGCGCCTTATGAAAAAGAATTCATCCGCTCTGACGGCACGCGCTTCCCAATTTTAATCGGGGGCGGAAACTTGCCAGGATTTACAGACAAAGGAGCATTCTTCGTACTAGATATCACCGATCGCAAACAAGCGCAAAACCAACTTCGAGAAAACGAAATACGCATTCGCCGCCAACTAGCAGAACTCGACTTAGTTTACAAAACCACACCGGTCGGGCTGTGCTTTGTCGATACCAATTTGCGCTACATCCGCATCAACGAATGCCTCGCTGCGATCGACGGCAAATCGATCGCAGATTACATCGGACATACCGTTAGAGAAGTAATTCCCGAAATGGCCGATATGCTAGAGCCAATTTATCGCCAAGTGCTGGCGACGCAAACCCCCGTGATCGACTTGGAAGTTAAGGCCGAAACCAAGCAACAGCCGGGAGTTTTGCGCGATTGGCAAATCAGCTTTTACCCCGTGAGCGATGAATCAGGAACACTGCTGGGAGTCAGCACTGTGGTAGCCGAAATCACCGATCGCAAACAAGCAAAACGGGTAATGCAGCAAAGCGAAGCCATATTCCGGCGGCTGTTCGAGTCAAATATTTTCGGAGTCGCGATCGGCGATTTTAGCGGCCGCATCGCCTACGCCAACCAATCCCTGCTCAACATGGTCGGCTACACCCGCTCAGAGTTGCTCTCCGGTCAAATGCGGTGGGACAGAATGACCCCCCCCGAATACCTGCACCTAGACGCCATGGCGGCCGGGGAACTGCGGGCTAAGGGAGTCGCAACTCCTTTCAAGAAAGAGTATATCCGCAAAGATGGCAGCCGCGTGCCGATTCTGATGGGGGGAACCACTCTGGGCCAGGACGATCGCGAACCAGAGACGATCGTCGCATTCTACATCGACTTGACCGAGATATCGCGGGTGGAAGCAGAACTCAAAAACAATCAAGAACGGCTGCAAATCGCTCAGCAAGCAGGCAAAATCGGAACTTTTGAATGGAACGTCCAAACCGGCGAGCTCGCTTGTACGCCGGAGTTCGAGGCTTTGTACGGGCTGCCTGCAGGCGGTATCGACAGCTATGAAAGTTGGGCCCAAATGGTGCATCCAGACGATCGCGCTGTTATTCAAAAGCAGGTAAAGGCTGCGAGGGCGTCCGGGGAGGAATTAAACCTTGAGTTCCGCATCTGCCGCCCGGACAAAAGCGTGGGCTGGATTGCTTGCAGGGCTAAGGTGTTTCCCGACGATGGGGGTTTGCCTTGGCGGATGATCGGGGTGAACGTCGATATCAGCGATCGCAAACAAGCAGAAGCAGCGCGATCGCACATCCATCACACTTTAGAAGCCTTGATTCAGGCTTGTCCCCTAGCAATTACCGTTTTGGACTGCGACGACGGGACTGTGAAAATGTGGAACCCAGCAGCCGAGAGGATTTTTGGCTGGCAGGAATCAGAGGCGGTAGGTCAATTTATACCCAGCGTTCCCGCAGACAAGCGGGAGGAATTCAGGGCTAATTTGAAAGGAATTCGCGAAGGAAACGCGATCGCCGGCATGGAAACCCAGCGCCAAAGGAAAGACGGCAGCTTGATCGACATCAGTTTGTGGGCAACTCCAGTCCGCGACAGCAACGGCAATATCAACTGTATGTCGATTATCGCCGACATCAGCGATCGCAAGCAAGTCGAGGCCCAACGCGCTCAGTTGCTCGAGCGCGAACAAGTCGCGCGGGCGGAAGCAGAAGCTATCAGCCGCCGGAAAGACGAGTTTCTAGACTCTCTTTCCCACGAATTGCGAACGCCTTTAAACGTGATTCATGGGTGGGCACAGATCCTGCGCGCCCACGCCTACAACGAAGATAAATTAGCTTCGGGTTTGGAAGCCATCGAGCGTCAGTCGAAGGTGCAGATGCAGCTAGTGGAAGATTTGCTCGACGTTTCCCGAATTATTCAAGGCAAGCTGGTTCTGAAACCCGGCTGGTTCTACATGGTAAGGACGATCGAGGCGGCTCATAATTCAGTTCGTTTGGCAGCCGAGGCCAAGTCTGTCACCGTTTCGTTAGAACTTGACCCCGCAGTCGGCTTGATGTGGGGCGACGCCCCAAGGTTGCAGCAGGTAGTGTGGAATTTGCTGACTAACGCCGTCAAGTTTACGCCTTCGGGGGGAAATGTCGAACTGCGCTTATCTGCGGTAGCTGTTAGCGATTCCTCATCACCCAATTACGTGCAAATTACTGTCAGCGATACCGGAAAGGGCATTGCTGCTGAGTTTCTGCCCTACGTGTTTGATCGCTTCCGACAAGCAGACGCCTCGAAAACTAAGGCTGAGAGCGGTTTGGGACTGGGATTGGCGATCGTCGAGCACTTGGTGCAACTCCACGGGGGTACTGTGACTGCGGAAAGTCCCGGTAAAGACCAAGGTGCGACATTTACGGTGACACTGCCACTCAAACAGCCTCGGAGTAAGCAGCCGCATTTGAGAGGAGAAAGGAAATCCCATCCAAGGCCTCCGGGTATTTTGGCTGGTTTAAAGGTGTTGGTAGTTGACGACGAACCCGACAACCGCGAGTTTTTGATGGTGGCGCTGCAACAGTGGGGGGCGACTGCGACTGCGGCTGCTTCGGCTGCGGAGGCGATCGACATTTTACAGCAGTCGCCGCCGGATATTTTAGTCAGCGATATCGGTATGCCCGTTGAGGACGGCTACTCGCTAATCCGCCAAGTGCGATCGTCCGAATCCGACAAAATCAAGAGCTTGCCGGCCGTGGCGCTGACAGCTTATGCTAGCGAAGAAGACCGCGATCAGGCGATCGCCACTGGTTACAACGAACACTTAACAAAGCCGATCGAACCCGCTCTCTTCGCCACCGTTTTAGCCAAGTTAGCAAATGGGGATTAGGGCGATCGGCGAGATACTGCAAACTCTGACCAAAAGTAATTTGCTCCGGGCCCCCGGATTTATCAGGGGTCAATTCTTCAATTCTTTAGTCTAAAATCTAAAATCGATGAGATACTACCAACTCTGACCAAAATTAATTTGCTCCGGGCCCCCGGATTTATCAGGGATCAATTCTTCAATTCTTCAATTCTTCAATTCTTCAATCTAAAATCGATGAGATACTGTCAACTCTGACCAAAAGTAATTTGCTCCGGCGCCAATTCTTCAATCTAAAATCTAAAATCTAAAATCTAAAATCGATTGACTGCTGTATACTAAACAACAAAGAGTGGGAGAGTGAAGGAGCAAAGATTATTCCTACAGCAGCGCAGTTACTCAAATGCTTTGTAGTTTGCTACGAGTTAACAAATATGTATCAGCATATCTACATAATGCGGCTCGATGAACGCACAAATAACGTCTACATTTTGGCTGGTGAAACTATTGAAATAGAGATTTATCCTAACGGGCAATGGAGATACTCTGATGAACCGACCTAATTTTCAAACTATGAGCAGAAAGGAATTGCGAGCTTACGTACTTGCTCACCGAGAAGATAATGAGGCTTTCTATGCTTTTGTCGATCGGCTGCATGAATCTGTAGCCGTCACAGAGGCAGCAGTGGTTAAATGGTTGCACTTCCAGCACCCGAATCAAACTATTAATAAACTTCCCGAAAGCGACTCTAGCTTGATTTTGACAGATTCAGAGGGAAATCAAACAGAAGTTAAAATTCAAAATATGGGCAGTTCTCTGCCAACCAATAAGCCATTTATAGAGCTTTTAATTAACGACATGATTGCCGAGAAACACAAAGAAAATAGAAAAATTATCACAGTTTTTGTAAGTAAAAATGAATCAAATGCCAAACAGCTAGAAACAGAACTGACAGAAGCAAATTTTGACAGCAGGGCCCAATCTTCGCGGGTAGTTGGCTATATTGAACCCGGAGGAACATTTCAGAGCCTGTAGGGTTCGCCAATTGCCGGGGGTAAAGGCAGACTATAGCAGTTAAAATTCGATTACCAGCGCAATTCCCTCACACCCATGCCCCTTTATCCCCTCAACCGCCTAACCGCCAAATTTTTCAGCAAGCTGCCGCTGCGAACGGTTCTGATTGTTCCGTTTGTTTTGCAAACAGTCAGCGTCGTCGGGCTAGTGGGCTATCTTTCTTTCAAAAGTGGTCAGGAATCAGTCGAAGATGTAGCCCATCAATTAATCGAACAAGTAGGAGAACGGATTAGCGATCGCCTCACAGATAATAATGGGCTCTCGGCAATCAATACCTTTCTGGCTAGGCTACACTTCTCGGCTTCAGGACAAACTTTTATTATGGATCGATCGGGCAATCTGATTGCCACATCTACACTAGAAACACCCTTGGTGACGCCCGCAACAAAGCAACCGACGCCATTGCTAGCCACTAACAGCAAGGATGCCCGAACACGAGATATTGCTCGACAAATCGCCAACGGATTTGGCAACTTCCGCACGCTGCAAACAACCCAGCGATTTACCTTGGTGAGCAAGGGCGATAGGCAGTTTGTCCGCGTCACTCCCTATCGAGATGTCCGTGGCTTGGATTGGTTGATTGTGGTGGTGGTGCCAGAGTCTGATTTCATGGCTCGCATTCAAGCAAATACGCGCAACACATTGTGGTTATTGATCGGTACACTGCCGCTGGCGATCGCGATCGGATTTTTGACTTCCCGCTGGGTAACAAAGCCAATTATGCGTTTGAATACGGCAGCCAAAAATGTTGCCACAGGAAAATGGGATAAACCTTTAGAAATTAAACACTGGGATGAAGTCGGAGAACTCACCAATTCCTTCAATTTTATGGCAGCGCAACTGCAACAGGCTTTTGCAGACCAAAAATCTTTAAATGAAGCTTTAGCGCAAAGAGAGAGCCAACTCAAGCAATTTATCGAAGCCATACCTGCGGGAGTATCTATCCACGATGCCTCGGGTAAAGTCGTGTACTTCAACGAAACTGCCAAGCATTGGCTCGGCGTAGCAACTATTCCGGATTCGACTTTAGAAGAAGCCGTAGAAGTTTATCAAATCTACCGCCAAAACCAGCCGTATCCCACTGAAGAGCTGCCCGCATTCCGAGCACTGCGTGGCGAAACGGTATTCCTTGAAGATTTAGAACTTTATCGAGATGGGAAATTTATTCCTTTTGAGGTGCGCGCCACACCAATTTTTGACGAAGGCGGAAACATTATTTATGCCATCAATGTTTTTTATAACATCGCACAGCGCAAACAAGCTGAAAAAATATTAACTGACTACAATCGCACTTTAGCAGCCGAAGTTGCAGAACGTAGCTACGCCTTAGCTCGTGCTAACGAACTATTACAATATGAAATTGCCGATCGCAAATTGCTCGAACAAAAACTTTACACTTCTACTGAGCAATTTGTGAAAATATTTGAGTCGATTACAGATATTGTATTGATTTTTGATGTCCAAGAAGAAACCATCCAAATTATACCCACTAAGGGAATTTTTCAATACAACTATCACACGAATCAGATCGACTCCATCATCGAACAATTTTTTGATGATGAAAGCGAGGAGATTTATTTCGCTCAAGTTCGACAGGCATTGGAAGCTCAACAAACTATTAGTTTTGATTACAGTCTGCAGATTAATAACCAAGAAGTTTGGTTTGCTGCTAAAATTTCGCCGCTGTCGGATAGCTCTGCGGTTTGGGTAGCGCGCGACATTAGCGATCGCCAGTTGGCGGAAGCCCGACTGCTGGAAGCCCAAAAAATTGCCCGTATTGGCAGTTGGGAACACGATATCGGCACAGCAACAACCACTTGGAGTCAAGAACTCTATCGCATTTATGAGCTCGATCCTACTCAAAAACCGCTGCCAACCGAACAATTAATCGAGCGTTTTCATCCAGAAGATCGATCGCGCTATCTGGCAATGGTGCGCGAGCAAGCTATGTCGGGGCAAAGCTTTGAAATTGATCTGCGGCTGATCCGAAGAGATGGCTCGCTCAGTTACATAGAAGTTCGAGGGAAACCCGTTTATGATGAAAAAGGGCAGTTGAGCCGTTTGTTCGGCACTGTTTTGGATATTAGCGATCGCAAACAATCCGAGTCAGCTTTGCGAGAAAGCGCCCAGGGAGAACAAGCCATCGCCCGATCGATCGAGCGCATCCGTCAATCCTTAGATATTGACACAATATTCAAAACCACAACCTCTGAACTGCGACAAACCCTAAAATGCGATCGTGTCGGTATCTATCGCTTTAATCCTGATTGGAGTGGGGAATTTGTTGCCGAATCAATGGCTGCCGGCTGGATATCTCTGATGCAACCTGACGATTTTAATGTACCAAACACTCTTGTCGAAGACTCTCACTGTACCGTGAAAACTATGCAAGCCTCCGGTAAACCCGTGCTGGATACCTATCTACAAAAAAATCAAGGTGGTATGTATGCTAGAGGCGTTCCTTACCGCATAATTGAAGACATATACAACGCTGGGTTGAGTCCTTGTTACCTAGAACTTTTAAAACAATTTCAAGCTAGAGCCTACGTTATTTTCCCCATATTTTGCGGCAGTCAGCTTTGGGGTTTGCTCGCCAGCTATCAAAATTCTGCACCCCGCACTTGGCGCGAAGCAGAAATCAATATTGGGCTGCAAATTAGCACTCAACTGGGAGTTGCCTTACAACAAGCTCAATTGCTCGAAGCCACTCAACAGCAAGCAGTACAGCTTCAACAAGCCGCCTGGGCCGCAGAAGCCGCCAACCTTGCCAAAAGCACTTTCCTGGCAAATATGAGCCACGAACTCCGCACCCCGCTAAACGCAATTCTGGGATTCTCCCAATTGATGCAGCGCTCTACCAACCTCACTCGCGAACAACAGGAAAATATCCGCATTATCAACCGCAGCGGAGAACACTTGCTAGCTCTGATAAATCAAATATTAGATTTAGCCAAAATAGAGGCGGGACGCATTACCATCAACGCAACAAACTTCCAATTAAGCAGCCTGTTGAACGATATGGAAGAGATGTTTCAACTCCAGGCAATGGAGCAACAATTGCAGTTAATATTTGACTGCTCTAGTGAAACTCCCGAATACGTGCAAACAGATCAAATGAAGTTGCGCCAAGTCTTAATTAATCTCCTTTCTAACGCTATTAAGTTTACGAAAAAAGGAGTAATCAGGTTAAGAGTAAGTGCGTTTAGAGATAATAAAAATCAGCACTTACCACTCAGTAATTACCAATTACATTTTGAAATAGAAGACACAGGTGCCGGCATAGCTGCTGATGAGTTAGATAAGCTTTTTCAAGCCTTTGTGCAAACCAAAACAGGAACCAAATCTCAGCAAGGAACAGGCTTGGGGCTGGCTATCAGCCAACAGTTTGTCAAGTTGATGGGCGGCGTGATTACTGTACGCAGTGAAATTGGGCGCGGCACCACCTTCGCGTTTGATATCCCCGTCAGCGCCGTTGATACCCCGGCGACTCAACCCGTAAAGCCACCGCGTCGGGTGATAGCGCTGGAACGCAACCAGCCACGCTATCGTATTTTGATTGTGGACGATCGATCGGACAACCGCCAACTGCTGATCAAACTCCTCGCTGCCTTTAACTTTGAACTCCAAGAAGCCACCAACGGCATAGAAGCTATTGAAAAGTGGTCGAGTTTTGAGCCACACTTAATTTTTATGGATATGTGGATGCCCGTGATGGATGGACATGAAGCGACCAAACGCATTAAAGCCACCGTTAAAGGTCAAGCTACGGCAATTATTGCCGTGAGTGCCAGTAACGCCGACGAAGCGCAAAGCGTTACTGTATCAGATGATTGCGATGACTTTATCCACAAACCCTTTCGAGATACAGAAATTTTTGCCACCCTGCACAAACATCTGGGAGTGCGTTACATTTACGATGAACCGGAGAGTGTTCCCGAGTCAACTCAAATCGAGGCTCCGACTCCAGAGACTCTGGCAGCTTTACCCGCAGATTGGCTGGCAGCTTTAGAGAAAGCCACAATTGAGTGCGATTTAGAGTTAATTCTGAGCCAAATTGAGCAAATTCGCGATCGCAATGACGCTTTAGCTAGCGCTTTAGCCGCATTTGCTAACCAGTTTCAGTTCAATCAAATACTAGCTCTCATCCATCCCGAACCAAAATAATAAGGATATGAGATAGGTTTGTAGTGGGTAGGATCGTCCTCATAAAACCCCATCGGGCGATCGTACTCACTACAAACCTATAAAGGTTATTTTACCGAACTAGATATGAATTACGAACCAGCTCCCGTCTTAAAAGGGAATATTTTAATTGTTGATGATATTCCGGCTAATTTGCAACTTTTAGCTCAAATACTCTCCCAGCAAGGGTACAAAACACGCACCGCACCCGACGGCAAACTAGCGCTGCGGTCGATCGAGTTAACTCCTCCTGACTTGATTTTGCTCGACATCATGATGCCTGGTATGGACGGCTACAAAGTCTGCCAAGCATTGAAAGCTTCTCCCACAACCAAGGACATTCCCGTTATTTTTATCAGTGCTTTAAATGAAGTATTAGATAAAGTCAAAGCCTTTGAAGTTGGTGGTATTGATTATATCACAAAACCGTTTCACGAACAAGAAGTTCTCGCCCGCGTCTCAAATCAACTCGTGCAGCGCCAGTTGTTCCAGCAAACACAATCCTACGCCAAGCAACTCGAACAAACCGTAACTGAACTAAAGAAAACTCAAGCTCAGTTAATACAGAAGGAAAAAATGGCTTCTTTAGGTCAGCTAGCGGCAGGAATTGCTCACGAAATCAACAATCCCGTCAGCTTTATCTACGGTAACATTGCTCTAGCGGCGGACTATGCACGAGATTTGCTTCGCCTCGTCGAATTATACCGACATTACTACCCCCACCCCGTTGCAGAAATTATCGGCAAATTGAACGAGATTCAACCCGAATTCATCGCAGAGGACTATCCAAAACTGCTGCATTCGATGACAGAGGGTGCTTCTCGGATTAGTGAAATTGTGATGTCTTTGCGGAAATTCACCCGCCTTGGCGAACAAAAGTACAAGCCAGTCGATATTCATGAAGGCATTGACAATACTTTAGTTATTTTGCAGCACCGGCTGAAGGGAGCAAACAAAGCTGGTGAGATAGAGGTCATTAAACACTACAGCCCACTGCCAAGAGTCACCTGTTACGCCAGTGAGTTAAATCAGGTGTTCATGAACCTGTTAACTAATGCTATTGATGCCCTGGAAACTCAACCGTCTCCCCGAAAAATTACCATCAGCACTTCAGTAAGTTGTGAGTCAGAATCGACCCTGCACAATCAAGATGCAAAATTAGCCCCTCACCACTATAAATCCGTTGTTATTCACATTGCCGATAACGGTTGTGGGATGAGTGAGGAAGTACGCCACCAGATATTTGACCCATTTTTTACTACGAAGCCTGTAGGTCGCGGTATTGGATTAGGGTTGGCAATCAGTCACGATATTGTAGTGGAAAAACATCGAGGTCAAATCAGTTGTATTTCTGCTCCGGGCCTAGGAACCAAGTTAATTGTGCAGATTCCGATATCTGTTAAATTTTAATAAATTTCAACCTTTTAAAATTTAACCGACCCACCGGATATATCAGATAGATTGTACGCGAGCATCTGTAGGGAAACGGCAATGCAGTTTCCGGCGTGGGGATTATGGAGACGGCATTACCGTTTCCGGCGCGGAAATTATGGACAGGGCAAGGGCTATTGGTGTCCACTTAAGGTAAAACCGATAGTCCGTCAGTCCGTCAGTAAGGGGTTGAAACCCCTGCCTCAAAGCCAAAGTCCTCTAAAAGAGGACTAATAAATTATTCAGTCCTCTTTTAGAGGACTTTGGCTATTAGACAGGGAATTCATTCCCTGGCGGACTTCCGGGTGAGCGGGATAACTGGCGGACTAAAAGCTTAAGTTGAGACCAATGGGCACGGCGCCGTCTTGAAAGCGGTGGGTAATATTAATTCCCATGCTACCGGATTTGAGAGGAGTTCTCATTACAAACAGGGGCTGATTGTGGGGAATTGACCAGAGAGCGTCTTTACTTTAAATCCAGCAATCCGCTAGTTTTCAGCTTGGGATTAAACCGGATTTCTTCAGTTACGCCGCGAGCTTTCAGCAGCGCGAAAATTTCATTTTCCACGCGCCGCGCAACATTTTTCAACAATTTATCTTTGGCAATTTCATCGGCGAAGATACCTTCATAATTTGCCGTTTCTTGGGCAGTCATTACAGTTTTGGTGTCGATGGGATCGTTCCACTTGGCAGCATCGGCACCGTTACCTTGGGGTTGGGAACCGTTTTCGGCAATCCAACTTTCTCTAATGCTTTCTAGGATGGTGCGGCTGGGCTTGTCAATAGTTTGGACTTTCAGCCAGTAGCAATATTGGGTTTGGCGTACCAAATGCTGTTTGAGGCTGAGGTAAATGTCGCGAGAATAGCCGACAAATTGCAGGACTTTCTCGCTGTCAAAAATCGCGTAAACGCCGATTTTTCCCTGGACAAAATCGGGCAATTTCCCCTCGGAGTCTATGTATGGAATGAATTCTAAGCTGGCGAGAGATTGAATGTCTTCTGTCATCCGATTTTAGATTTTAGATTTTAGATTTTAGATTTTAGATTAAACCACAGATTAACCAGCCTTTAGCTAGCTCTTGAAAACTCGATAAATTGCACAGAGGCGGCTGGGTTTAAATATTTTGGCTTGGAACATGAAATTAGGCGGGACGTTTACGATCGCAAAATCGCTCGATTCATGATACTTTTCAAATTCAGCAGGCATTCCCTTCGGCGTCTCGCTGCTGTAAGGGACGGGCTGAAAAAGTAACTCGGCAAACTCAATGCGCGAGCATTGCAATTGTACCGCTACTTGTTGGAGAAAGTTTTCACCGGTTAACAAACCGAACAGTGCAGTTTTAGCCTCTGGTTCGAGGACAAAACTGCTATCGTAGCTTTCAATAATCTTAAGACCCATTTTCTGTATACTCCTGACAGACGGCGGTGAACACTTATTGGTTAACTGTTGAGCGATCGACTTAATCCTGAATTTTACCTGAGATTGACCGTTTTGAAGGCAGAAGGTATTCGGCACGAGGTCAATAAAAATACCACAATCAGGAAATTTTGACAAATAGGCCTGATTTATTTGCCGATCGCTTTTATCATGTCCGTATCGCCATCTATCCGACTACGACTAAAAGGCTATGCAGAAGATTGAAAAAGCATCATTCCCAGCTTTGAGAAGCGCCCCGAACCAGCCGGACTGGCTAGAATTGGCAGAATACGCCTCTGTTGCTGGTTCAGCGATGGGCACGATTGCTGCTGTATTGTCGGGCCAAATTCTCTACGCTGCCGCCCCCTTAACCGCAGCACTATCGCTGAATCTCGCCAATCGCCAGCGTTTCGAGCAGCAAATGCAACAAAAGGCAAATTCTGCGATTACGGACGTACAGGCCGCAGTAGAACGTCGATCGCAGCAAGTTCAGATACTACCTGGAGAACCTGCGGAACTCTACACCGCTGTCTCCGACTTGCAGCAGAAACTCCTCGGCTTGGAATCCGGCGTCATCGCCGAGGTACAAGCTGCCGTAGCCTCCCTCGAACGCCAAGCCCAGGCGCTGCCGGCAGATTCTCAGGATTTCAACACGCAACTGTCCGATTTGCAGCAAAAACTCCGCATTTTGGAAAATAGCGCCCTCAGAGAGCATGATTGGGAAAATGTCAACGTCCGATTTTTATTGATGGGCGAACAGTTGACTGAAGTTAAAACTATTACGGCTCAGTTACAGGAGCGATCGAACGAAGTAGACTTCGATACAATCCAAGGTTCTCTGAAGCAATTGCAGGATTTGCTCGATCGACCCACAATAGACACAGGGATGCTGCAAACCGAGATTCAGCATTTGCAGCAGCAAGTTTCCGAATTGCAGAGACAAAATCAAGAAATTGTCAAGCCTTATTTGCAGCGTCTGACTCGCGCCGTGAAAAAACTATCAGCAAATTAGTCTTAGTTATTAGTTTTTCGTAGGGTGCTGCGCGGGAACCTTCCGGATTTTTTCGTAGGGTGCGCCGGGCCGCGCACCTTACCAATTACCAATTACCCGTGACTAAATTTTTGCCAAGCTTGCCAGAAAACATAAATCGATAACACTGCCAAGAGCGATCGAAAAGCTAAACTAACAATACGATCGGGCAATCTCGGCAAAAACCGCGTACTCACCTGCGCGCCCAACAAACCGCCGCCGCCAAGAATTAACCCCACAACCCACAAAACATTCCCGCGCGCCGCGTGTCCCGCCGTCGCCGAAATTGCCGTGATGACGATGACGCCCAAGCTGGTTTGAATTGCGGTTTTAATGCTTTCTCCTAACAGCAAAATTTGCAGGGGAACCATAATTACGCCGCCGCCTACGCCGAACAAACCCGCTAATAAACCCGCCGCACTGCCAGTAGCAATTTTAGCAAAAGTTGGATGGAATAAAATATTTGAATTATTGGGTAATTCCTGATTGGTAATTGGTAATTGAGCATTTTCTCCTTGTCCCGCTTGTCCTCCCAGTTCCCCTTGTTCTAGTTCCGCTTTCTTCTTAGCTGTCAGGTGCTTGCGAACTTCAATCAAATAAATATTCAGCCACAGCAACAGCCCAAAAGAAAGTAACAGCAAGTAAGGCGGAAATTTCCCCGCCAAATAAGCACCGATTTGTGCGGTGATGACGGCTGGAAATCCGATGCCTGCGACTTGGCTCAAGCTGAGGTAGCCCATGCGCCAATTCTGGATGCTGCCAGAAATAGCTGTAATGACGATCGACAAACCGCTAGTAGCAACCGCTTTCACCGGAGCGTAATTGAGAGCTACCAACAAAGGCACGAGAACCGTACCGCCACCGATACCCAAAAATCCAGCTAGAATCCCGGCAAAAATTCCGGCCGCACCCAACATCAATAATTCACTGATACTCATTAGTCATTAGTCAGTAGTTAAGAGTCAGTAGTTAACAGTCAGTAGTTAACAGTCAACAGTCAACAGTCAACAGTTAACAGTCAACAATCAAATTTTAAGAATCATTAGTTGTGCCGTCCGGCATAATTGCCCGCCTCAAATCTGCATCGCGGAAGTTAGTTCGATTGAGATTAGCATCAATCAAAACCGCTTCCACCAAAACAGCCCCGCTAAAATTAGACCAGCACAGCTTTGCCCGGTACAAATTAGCACCGCTCAAATTAGCTCTTGCCAGCGTTGACCAACTCACATTAGCAACTCTCAAATTAGCATTGCTCAGATTAGCGTCGGTGAGATTAGCTCCAACCATCGTTACTTGGCGCAAGTCTGCACCAGCCAAGTTGGCCCCGCTCACCATCGCCCCGCTGAGAATTGCCTGAGTCAGATTAGCTCTTTCTAAAAGCGACTCGCTGAGGATGGCATTTGTCAGGTTTACCGCTTTGAGAGTTGACCAACTCAAATTTGCCTTCATTAAATTAATGCGAATCATGCTAGCGTCGGTTAAGTTGGCCGCAAACAAATTCGCTTCGGTAAAGTTGGCTTCGGTCAAATTAGCTTCCGTCAAATTAGCCTTGGTCATGTTGACTTCTCTGGCCATTGAGCCGCGCAGGTTGGCTCCCATCAGGTTAGCCCCGCTGAGATTGGCGCGACTCAAATCGGTACCGATGAGATTTGCTTCGCTGAGGTTGGCTTCCGTCAAGTCCACCCCTGCCAATTTCACCTCGCGCAAGTTTGCTCCCGTCAGGTTAGCGCCCTTGAGGTTTGCGTCTTGGAAATTCGCTCTGGTAAAATTAGCCTCGCTGAGGTTTACCCCTTTTAAGTCGGCCCCGGCGAGGTTAATTTCTCGAAAAATTCTTTCTCCGGCCGCATATTGCCTCAGAATTCGATCGGCCTCCATGTCATTCGCCTCGCAATTTTTTGTAAACGTTAGAGTGATGGGTGTTACCACATCATCCCAGATAACTACGGTATTCACTCTGCACGCTGTACTATCTGTAGAATCTTTGCACTGCTTTACGGACACTGCTGTGCCACTGCCTCCTAAAAGGTCTGACAAATATCAAAGCTTCTGAGAAAATCAACAATAGGGTAAAACTCTCGGCGCTCGGCACTGAGTCAGTCGATTTTAGATTTTAGATTTTAGATTTGCTCCACAGATTCATCTGGGAGCCGGAACTTTGGTCTAAAATTATGGGCTCACCACGACGATTATCGGAAACTTGTATTCGTTTTTGGGCGAGCTGGCAGTTGACAACTGACAACTGTCAACTGTCAACTGTCAACTGTCAACTGTCAACAGAGAAAGGAAATTTTAAAATGCCTGAAAATTTGAGAAGCCAAGCTGTGACTGGAGGCGTGCAGCGCGCGCCCAACCGGGCAATGCTGCGGGCAGTCGGTTTTGGTGACGGCGATTTCACTAAGCCGATTGTGGGGATTGCCAACGGGTACAGCACGATTACGCCCTGCAATATGGGATTGAACGACCTCGCTTTGCGGGCTATTGCGGGTGCAAAGGAAGCTGGGGCGATGCCACAGATGTTCGGTACGATTACTATCAGCGACGGGATCTCGATGGGAACTGAAGGGATGAAATATTCTCTGGTGTCGAGAGATGTAATTGCTGATTCCATCGAAACTGTTTGCAACGGCCAAAGTATGGACGGGTTGCTGGCTGTCGGCGGTTGCGATAAAAATATGCCGGGGGCGATGATTGCGATCGCCCGCATGAACATTCCTGCTATTTTTGTTTACGGCGGCACGATCAAACCAGGACACCACAACGGACGGGATTTAACCGTCGTCAGCGTTTTTGAAGCAGTCGGTCAATTCAGCGCCGCCAAAATTGACGAAACAGAACTCAATGCAGTGGAACATAAAGCTTGTCCGGGTGCGGGTTCTTGTGGCGGAATGTACACGGCAAATACGATGTCGAGCGCTTTTGAAGTGATGGGCATGAGTTTGCCTTATTCTTCGACAATGGCTGCTGAGGATGCCGAAAAAGCTGACAGCGCTGCCGAATCTGCAAAAGTTGTGGTGGAAGCTGTCCGCAAACAGTTGTTACCGAGCCAAATTTTGACGCGCAAGGCGTTTGAAAATGCGATCGCGGTAATCATGGCAATCGGCGGTTCAACCAACGCTGTGCTGCATTTATTAGCCATTTCCAATGCGATCGGCGTTGAGTTGTCCCTCGACGATTTTGAAACTATTCGAGCAAAAGTACCAGTGCTGTGCGACCTCAAACCAAGCGGCAAATACGTAGCAACCGATTTGCACAAAGCCGGTGGCATTCCTCAAGTAATGAAAATGCTGCTAGAACAGGGTTTACTGCACGGCGACGCGCTGACAATTACCGGCCAAACTGTTGCTGAAGTGTTGGCAGATATTCCAGCCGAACCCCGCACCGACCAAGATGTCATCCGCCCTTGGAACAACCCGCTTTATGCCCAAGGACATTTAGCAATTCTCAGGGGAAATCTGGCAACAGAAGGAGCCGTTGCTAAAATTACTGGCGTTAAAAAACCGCAAATTACCGGCCCGGCGCGGGTATTTGAATCTGAAGAAGATTGTTTGGATGCAATTTTAGCGGGCAAAATTCAAGCCGGAGATGTGATTATCATCCGCTACGAAGGACCCAAAGGCGGGCCGGGAATGCGCGAAATGTTAGCACCAACTTCGGCAATTATTGGCGCAGGTTTGGGCGATTCTGTAGGGTTAATTACTGACGGTCGCTTCTCTGGCGGAACTTACGGCATGGTTGTCGGTCACGTTGCACCAGAAGCGCAAGTAGGAGGCACAATTGCTCTGGTAAAAGAGGGCGATTCAATTACGATTGATGCTCAAAATCGCTTGTTGCAGCTCAATGTTTCTGATGCAGAATTGGAGCAGCGGCGGGCTCTTTGGCAGCCTCCTAAACCTCGCTATACTAAGGGGGTTTTGGCTAAATATGCTAAGTTGGTTTCTTCTAGCAGTGTTGGTGCTGTGACTGATTTGGGTTTGGGTTAAAGTGGGAATTTTTTTAACTGCAGATGAAGCCAGATAAACGCAGAGGAACGCAGATAAACTCCTATCTGCGTTCCTCTGTGTCCATTCGCTGATATCTGCGGTTAAAAAAATCCCAAATTAACTGCGCTGATTCAAAAAGCGGCCTGCCATCGACATGGCGTCAGTAATATCTACGTCGCCGTCTCCATCTGCATCTAAAAATGTATTCAAAACAGGATTGCTGCCCTGGGCTGGATTTTGGGCGTTGCCGCCGGTTTGTAGCAAATTCAGTATGAGCGGCACCAAAACAGGTATCATCGCTTGCACTGTCGCGTTATTTAAACCGGTTCTTTGGGCGATATCGGCCACTATTTGCGTGAGTTGCCCTGCTCCGAACAAACTCTGTACCGCTTGGGGACTGGGATTTGTGCCGCTAAATTGGTTGACAATTTGTTGAGCTTGTGCGTCTCCCGACTGCGATCGCACGTCTTGCAATGCCGATCGCACGTATCCGCCCAAAACCGACATTGCTAGCTGAGTCGTGCCTGTATTGACCCCTTGGTTGCCGCTCAACTGCTCTACCGCACCGAGAATGTTGCCCAACTGATTGGGACTTGCTTGTTGGTTGGGATTGTCGATCGCGCTCAAAATTTGGTCAAATAGTCCCATAATTTTCGCTCCGTACAGGGATTGCTCAACTTTAAATTATACCAAATCCTGTTTTTCAAGATTACTGAAAATACTTTTGATTTGGGTATTATCACTCATTGAGTGGGAGAGCGACAGCCAATCAGTAAGCAATCTCATACAATTTAGATTGTAGATTTTAGATTTTAGAGTTGGAATAAATTAGGACATCAGAGTTTAGATCGCGGGCTGAGAGTGGTCTTATTTTTTGAAACTGCTATAAAAAGTGATAATTTTTAATTTTTTACAGTTTCTCTATCCTCGGACTTGGCTGGTGCGTTACCGTTGTAGAGGGAATTCTCTTCGCGAGCCATTGGAGGTTTTACCTGCGTATTTTGCATCAAATCCTCATGCTTAATCGGCAGGGCGATCGAAAATTCCGTCCCCATTCCCACCTCCGACCAAAAGTTAATCGTCCCCCCGTGTTTCTTAACGATAATTTCGCGACCAATTGCCAATCCCAAACCAGTACCTACACCTCTCGGTTTAGTAGTAAAGAATGTTTCAAACATTTTTTCTTGACTCTCTGGCGCTATTCCCATACCGTTATCAGAAATTCGCACTACCACTGAGTCGTCGTCCAAGTATTCTGTAGCAATCACAATTCTCGGGGAAAAACTCGGTGCTTCTTGTTTGCTTGAGTCCGAAGCCGATTGTTTTTTCGCCTCCTCAGAGCTGGCTTTTTCAATTTGTGCTTTCTCTTCCACAGCATCTAGTGCATTGTTCAGAAGATTCACAAATACCTGGTAAAGCAAACCCATATAGCCTTCAACAGTCGGAATATTCCCGTAATGTCGCACCACTTCAATGCCCTGTTTGATGCGGCTGTTGAGAATCAGCAAACTGCTGTCTATGCAGGCGTGTAAATCGACGGGATGAGGGGCTGCCTCATCGAGGCGAGAAAAATCTTTCAAACTTAAGATAATAGCTTTGGCTCTTTCCGCGCCTACTTGCATCGAGTCAAATATTTTGATCAAATCTTCTTTGAGAAAATCGATGTCTATTTCTTCGCCTTTCGCCAGCACTGCGGCAGGGGGGTTGGCAATTTCTGTTTCGTAAGTTTTGAGCAAATCTAAAATATCTTCAACATAATTTCTGGCTGGGTCGATATTGGCATAAATAAAATTTATTGGGTTGTTAACTTCGTGAGCAACACCGGCTAACATCCGCCCCAAAGTTGCCATTTTCTCATTTTGAAGTATCTGGCTTTGTTGTTCAGATTTCAATTCTTCTAGCAACTGATTTACTTTCTGAATCAGTTGATTCAGCGAAGCTGCTAATACTCCCACTTCATCGGTGCTGGTAACTGGTACTTGCAACTGAAAATTAGATTCTTCAGTCACTCGCTGAGCGATTTTAGTTACAGCAGCGAGGGGTTTGGCGATCGCCCGACTGGTGAAGCCCGCCAGCACTGCTGCAACCACGATCGACAGTGCCATGCTACCCAAAATTATTTGTACCCGCAGCGCCTGCGCTCGCAGCAGATCCTCCCGCCCTGCATTTTCTTGCTCTTGGGCGCGATCGATAATTTCTGCTATATCATTGACCGCCCTATCGAGTTCCAACCCTATTTTATCCCGATCTAAATTCGACAACAACTTACTTTTTACACGTTGTTGAGCGGCGTTATTTGGCAATTTACTGAGTTTTTTATTAAGTATTTCTAATCGTGAAAGATAATTAGACAATAGCGAATCGCAAGTTTTTTTAAATTTTTCTATGCCTTCTATCTCTTCCATGTATTTAGAATTTTTGACTTCAGATAGCAAAACCTTCAAATTGTAAATATTATTTTGTAGCTGTTGGTATTTGGTGTCAAAAATTTGGGGCTTTTCGACCCAGTTAATCAGCCCCTCTTGGGTGTTTTGCGTTCGCAGTAAAGCCACCTGCAACTTATTTAAAAGCTGACTTCCTCGATCAATGTGTACTTGATTATTAGTTCTGCGATAGTAATGATTGCCCGCCAACATCCCGACAGTCGTTCCCCCAATCGCAACACAAAGAGCCAGTGCGTACCCACGGCAGATTTTGTCGTGAATACTGAGGTTGCCGAAGGAACGGGCTATGTGAGCGAAATAATGGGGCTTTGGTGGCTGGGTCTCTTTGATGTTATGCTCGCAAGAGGTAGAGAGGTCTTGTGAAGGCTGATTCAGATGTTTGAGCTGCATAGATGCTAACCTGTGAATAATTCACGCACTGACAATTCAGTCTAACTTGACTCGCGGCTGATTGGAGTGTACCGCATCGATAGTTAATTTGATAATTTTTGTAAATTAGGACGCTCTTACCTGGCGTAATAAACCCGGTTTCTCGTTTCTACTTTCGGAGCTTCCAGCAGGCACTGGTGTTAAAAAACCGGGTTTCTGTTAATATAGCGCCCATATATTGAGTTGCCTCAGTAGAAACATTCTCTGTATTCTGTTGTTTTTTAACAGAGTTCGTTTTTTTCACGCCGACTTACTTAAACTCTATTTGATTGGTGACATAGTTTCAGATCATCGGTTGTCTTCCCTTTATTTTAATTTCCTAGTTTATCAAGAATAATTATAAAAACTTATCGTCCGGCTAGTTTTTGTAGAATAAGCAGGGTAAGCTCATCTAATTTAGTATAAATTGTACTTGACAAAAAGACAAATATAAAAAATGTGGTATTTACGTA